>CALFDI010000331.1 GCA_937952875.1 uncultured Verrucomicrobiales bacterium | reverse complement strand
GAGAGGTTTAAAATGCAGGAACGCTGAGTAAAAAGGACGAAATCGGCTAGGCGATCGGCATCTTCGCGCTGGGCAGCACTGGGTGTGGTTGATCCGGTAGTATTCATAGGTAACGAGGTAATTACGCGAGAGCTTTTTTTGAAATATGCGCCTCTGCTGATCAATTTATGAAAGTTTTACTAAAAACTTTCAAGTCCAAACATATAGTTTTTTTTATATATCAGGATTACCTGACACCTCTGGCTTCGGGACTAGCTGTGCTTCTGGACTATTTATATTCACGTCAGGTTCGGTCGAATTTGGAGATTCCACCGCGGCTGTCCCTTTCTGTGGGATGACGATCAGCACCTGAACAGGATCTCCCACTCGAGCAGTTCCTGACCGGATATCAGCCACTGAGAACAGCCCCATTTTCTCTCCGGAGACGCGCAGGTTCGATCGCTCGCCATTTGCCCCAAAGCTACTCAGCGTGCTGCCTTCCGGTAGAGTTGTGCGTGCATATTGCTGCACCAGCACGAACTTTTCCTCCTGATTCACTGACGCAATTCTCCCCACCGTCTGATACCTTTCTAGCGCGGGCTGCTGCTCAGGCACAGCTTCACTAAGCTTTTCCGAACTCGCCTCACTCTTCTCTGGTGATGAGATTGACGAGCACGAAGTCAGGCCAAAAACGAGGACTATAAAATACACTAAACGCACGCTGGCTATGATGAGGGCTTTTTTTAAAAAAAGCCAGCTCGCAGAACTTCTCACCGAAAGTGAAAATACATCACATCCTTTTTTGCACTCAGTAAGAGTCCGCGTATACTGTGCAGAATCCCATTGCCTATGTCAGATCGATCACTGCCCGCAGTTACAGTCCCCCCTATTCTTAACCCGGACGCTGAGCCGACGAGTGCAGCCTTTCTCCCCTACCCTACGTCAACTCTGGCGCCAAAGATCATACCAAATGATCTAACAAACTTTAAATCTCGCGGCCTTTCTCAAGTCGAACGAGATCTGCAACAAAAGCTCGTCGAACTCCGCGAATCCTACGTCAGTGCCATCGAACAATTCAATTGGAACAAGCTCGTCTATGAAGCCGATATCCGATTCGAACCCATCGTAGGCCGCGTCTACCATCTCTATAAGCTCTCTAAAGGATACAGCCTCTCCATGATAGAGCCAGAGCTCTGGCATCAACCTCATATCGCGACTCTGCGGCTCAATGTCGACCGCCAATGGGAACTCGTAGAAGCCGGCAAAGATATCGATACTCATCAGCTCTTTGGCGAAATGAATATGGACCAATAAGCAGACATCGCATACGTCTCAGCACGTGCTGATCAAAGACTGCGTATTCACTGGGATAGACTTCGAGTCTGCAGGCGCAGAACGCGGCCAGACAGACGTCCCTGTGCAGATAGGCCTCGCCTCATGGTCGGTCGAAAAGGGCTTCCACGAGCCCTACGTCTCTTATCTCTATACAGATCAACCGATCACATGGGGCGCTCAGCGTGTGCACGGCATCACCACTGAGGACCTCAGAGATGCGCCTAGCTTCCTCTCACTGTGGCCACTTTTAAAAGAACGCCTCGGTAACGCCGTCCTCACCGCTCACGCCTGCGGCACGGAAAAGCGCTTCCTTCGCACCTTCCCTGGCCACGCCTTCGGCCCATGGATCGATACCCTCCACCTCTCGCGCGCCGCCTTTCCCACAGAGAAAAAGCATAAACTCGAACATGCTAGCCACCATGCTGAGATCACCTCTCAGCTCGATAGCCTCATTACCGACCGCACATGGCACGACGCGCTCTATGATGCTGCAGCCTCTGTTCTTCTCGTCGCTGACTTCATTTCGCGATATGACCTCGCAGATCTCCCTCTCGAGCACTTGACCCACCCCGACCTTTCCGCCTACCACAGAGCTCGTAAAGCCACCTAACTCATGCCCACCATCCACGTCGCCCTCGCTCACTCTCCCTACGACGTTGTCGTGCAGAATGGCCTCCTCGCAGAAGCTGGCAGTCAGATCACTGAGCGCACACTCCTCAGCGGGAAAGCCGCCATCATCACTGACTCCACCGTTGGCCCTCTCTACGCGGAGACATTGCAGGCCTCACTGGCCAGCAGTGGCTACACGACCACTCTTCACACCGTCCCCGCAGGTGAGGCCTCGAAGTCTCTCAGCCAGACCGAAGAACTCTGCCGCGAGATGATCCGCGCCGGGCATGACCGCTCATCCTTCGTCATCGCCCTGGGAGGAGGAGTCGTCGGTGATCTCGCAGGCTTTACAGCCTCTATCTTTTACCGCGGCATCCCATTCATACAGATTCCCACCACCATCGTCTCACTCGTCGACTCTGCCGTCGGTGGCAAGACCGGAGTGAACGCCCCCGAAGGGAAGAATCTCATTGGCAACTTCCACCAACCAGCCCTCGTCCTTGCCGATCCCGACACACTCACCACGCTAGAACCTAGAGAATTCCGAGAAGGATTCGCCGAGGCCATTAAGCATGCAGCCATCCGCGATGCAGACATGCTGGCTGAGTTAGAGGCTCATGACCCACTCGACCAGATCGTCTGCCCAGACCTCATAGCGCGGAACATCGCCATCAAAGCCCGCATCGTCGAAGAAGACGAAAAGGAACTCTCCGGCACCCGCGCGCTCCTGAACTTCGGTCACACCATTGGTCACGGCATCGAAGCCTCCGTGCCCTACGGCACACTCCTCCACGGAGAAGCCATATCTCTCGGTATCCGCGCCGCCCTTTCTCTGAGCGAGACGATCACGGGACTCTCCCCTCAGATTTCCCAACGCATCAATGCCGTCCTCGCAGCTTATCAGCTTCCCCTCGTTCTCGATCCCGCCATCTCTACAGACACCATTATGGAGAAAATGATGACCGATAAGAAATTCGCCGGCGGCCAGATCAAGTTCGTCCTCCTCGATCAACTCGGCAGCGCACACGTCTCCTCAGAAGTCACGCTCGATCACATACGACACGCCATCGAAGCACTCAGAACTGAATAGAAGCAGTAAAAGGAGCAAAAATCTCGTATTTCAGAGTTCAAAGGCACGACTTCACATGCCAGCTTCGGCCCCGTGCTCACCCATCTGGCTACCTACATCCACGATCTCGACCCTGTCATCGTCTCTCTCGGCCCGCTGAAGCTCCGCTGGTATGGCCTCGCCTACCTCATCGGCTTCATCGCTGCCTACTATATTCTTCGCTGGTTCTCTGGGAAAAAGCTCTGGGTTCTCCCCCAGGACAAAGTCGGAGATTTCATCACCTACGGAGCCTTCTTCGGCGTCTTCCTCGGCGGACGCCTCGGCCATCTACTCTTTTATCACACCGTCAATGAAGGACCCGGATGGCTCATTAACGACCCCCTCAGGCTCTTTCGCGTCTGGGAAGGCGGCATGGCCAGTCATGGCGGCATACTAGGGCTCGTCATTTTCTGCTACGTCTACTCCCGTAGGCAAAAAGTTAGCTGGCTAGGCATGGGAGACGGCCTCGTCGTCGTCTGCCCCATAGGCCTCTTCACTGGTCGCATGGCGAATTTTATCAACGGCGAGATCTACGGAAAAGTCTCCGACGGCATCAGCTGGGCTGTCAAATTCCCGCAGACCCTCATCGATCAAGGCCTCATCGAGCAGACACGCTACGCTGAAGCCGCACACGACGCCATCGATGCAGCCCCCTCCCTCATCGGTCCTGAAAACCAAATGCCCACCTTCCAAGCCCTCGTCGAAACCTCCCGCCAGAATGATGCCGTCAAAGAAGCCATCGGTCAGCACCTAGAACCCCGCCACCCGGCTCAAGTCTACGAAGCCCTCACAGAAGGCCTCCTCCTCTTCATCATCCTCTTCACCATCCGCATCCTCTTTCCAAAGCTACCTGCTGGCACACTCACCGGACTCTTCTTTATCCTCTACGCCGCCGCCCGTATCTTCTGCGAACAATTCAAAATCAGCGAAACCGCTGACATACTCGGCATGACCATGGGCTCTTTCCTCTCCGTCCTCATGATCCTAGGTGGCACCGCATTTCTCATCTACAGCGTGGCAAGCTCACGCAAAAGCGCAGAACCTTAAATACTACCCCAAACGTAAATTCTAGCCAACTAATCACATGTCACCATACTACCAAAATATCCGTGATCAAGTCGGCCAGACGTTGCTATTAATGCCAAGTGTCGCAGCCGTAATTCATGACTCATCTGGCGCTCTTCTTTTACAAAAAAAGCCTGACGGATCATGGAGTTTACCCGCAGGAGCGATAGAGCCTGGTGAATCACCCGAAGTCGCACTATCGCGAGAAGTGCTCGAAGAAACTGGCTTCACGTTCAAATCAGCTCATATACTAGGTGTCTTCGGCGGTCACGAATATCGTCATACCTACCCTAACGGAGATCAGGTCGAATATACCGTTATGCTGTATCAGTGTGATGGAACTCAACGTGTCACAACAGATCTAGAT
>CALFDI010000330.1 GCA_937952875.1 uncultured Verrucomicrobiales bacterium | reverse complement strand
TGATGACACGTTGAGAGAATAAGACTAAGCTAACAGCAAGGCAGTTACAAATTTCGCCAGATTCTCTATTTTATCTGCGACCAGTGGAAAACGAAAGCTCATGGGAAAGACACCGCGAAAGGCTCTTCAACTCAGGCTTCTCTGAGTCATCTCTCTCATTGTATCGCCGTCCGGTTTTGCCAGTTACTTTTTCTGATTAGCATTATGCACGAAAAATGCCCAACACTTCAAAAAAGCGATTGGGCATTGAATAAAACTGATTTTTTACGAAACCAACTCTCTACTCCGGAGCAGAATTACTAATGATATCGTAAAAACTTTGTGGATCGAGAGCTGCTCCACCGACGAGTGCTCCATCGATATCTGGTTGACCCATCAGTTCAGCAGCATTCCCAGGCTTTACGCTTCCTCCATACTGGATGCGGACCTTGTTTGCTATATCTTCACCGTAGAGGTCTTTGACGACAGAGCGGACAAAGGCGTGTGTCTCTTGAGCTTGTTCTGCTGTCGCTACGACACCTGTGCCGATGGCCCAGACGGGCTCATAAGCGATGACCGTGTCAGTCATATCTTTTGCAGTGAGGTCTTTCAGTCCTCCTTCGATCTGAGTGCGCAGAACGCTCTCGAGGCGTCCGCTTTCACGCTCTTCGAGAGTCTCGCCTATACAAAAAATTGGCTTAATGTTCGCTTGGCGTGCTTTGAGGAGCTTGGCATTGATGATCTCATCAGTCTCTCCATAAAGACTACGGCGCTCACTGTGACCGATGATGACGTAGTGAGTGAATAGCTCCTTGAGCATGAGGACGCTGATCTCTCCAGTGTAAGCACCTGAATCGTGCTGTGAGACATTCTGAGCGGCGAGAGCAACGAGTGGGTGCTCTGAAAGCTTCTCAGAAGCGGCAGGAAGTGACACAAATGGTGGTGCTAGAACGATGTCTGTGTGTTCGCACTTCCTCCCAAGGAGTGCAGTGAATGAATTGATAAAGTCAGTGGTCTCTTTCGGCCCGACGTTCATCTTCCAGTTGGCGGCGATGATCAGTTTACGCATAGTAATTTTTTAAAAAATAGAGTGAAGGATAGGTGATGAGATAGAGCGCATAGGATCTCTCCCATGCTTCTAGTATATTAAGCTTCTGTGAGTGATGCTACACCAGGTAGCACCTTGCCTTCAAGGAGTTCGAGTGAGGCGCCACCACCTGTTGAGATGAATGAGACGTCATTCTCGATGCCGAACTTCTTAGCAGCTGTGACGGAATCTCCACCACCGACGATGCTGAGTGCATCACTCTTTCCAATCGCTTCTGAGACTCTACGTGTGCCTTCCGCGAAGCTATCAATCTCGAATACGCCCATTGGGCCATTCCAAAGGATTGTCTTAGCATTTGCCACTTCTGCACAGAACTCGTCAGCAGCAGCTGAGCCGATATCGATGCCTTCCCACGGTGACTCGATAGAGCCTCCGTCAGCATAAGGAGCAGTGTTCTGAGTTTCCGCTCCGTTTTTAAATTCTTGGGTAATCAGTGTGTCGGCAGGAAGAAGGAATTTCACGCCCTTCTCCTCAGCTTTCTTCAAAATATCTAAAGCCAGATCAGTTTTGTCAGGCTCAACGAGAGATTCCCCTACGCTGTGTCCCTGCGCGAGGCGGAAGGTGTAGGCCATAGCGCCGCCGATGATGATTGAGTCAGCCTTTTCTAAAAGAGCTGTGATGGCCTCGATCTTGTCACTAACCTTCGCTCCACCCATAACGACGAGGAATGGACGCTCAGGGTTTGAGAGCTTCCCCTCAAGATACTCTAGCTCACGTGAAATGAGCATGCCCATGGCACTCTGAGAGACATGATGAGTAACGCCCTCTGTCGATGCATGCGCACGGTGAGCAGCGCCGAAGGCATCATTCACAAAGATCTCGGCTGATCCTGCGAGTTGCTTAGAAAAGTCTGCATCATTTTCTGTCTCTTCTTGATAGAAACGAGTATTTTCTAAGAGCAGAACTGAACCATTTGTCAGAGCAGCACGTATCGCAGCAGTTTCTTCGCCGATGCAATCTGAGGCAAAGGCGACCTCTGAACCGAGAAGCTCTGCTAAGCGGACGGCCGCAGGCTTGAGGGTAAACTCAAGGTTCTTTTCCCCCTTCGGGCGTCCCATGTGAGAGCAGAGAACGAGTTTCGCTCCACCAGCGATGAGATGCTTAATGGATGGCAGAGCTGCTTTAATGCGAGTATCATCAGTGATTGATCCGTCCTCGAGCGGGACGTTAAAATCAACACGCATGAGGACTTCCTTACCGGAAACGTCGAGGTCACTTAGTGAAAGTTTTGCCATAGCAGCCGCATCCTTTCCGGCAGACGCCCCCTGTCAAGACGGGATCAGCTCTAATCATCGAGAAAATCAGCGTCTCTGGCGTTCCCAAGAGCTTCTTCTTCGCTGATCAGACCACGCTTATAGAGATTCGCCAGGCTATCATCGATGGTATGCATGCCTTGATTTCGCCCGATTTCGATCAGCCCTGCTATCTGCTGAATCTTTCTATCCCGTATACAATTTCTCACCGCATAGTTATTTCGCAAAATCTCGGTCGCTAGCACCCTTCCTCGTGAATTATGACGAGGGAGCAAACGCTGAGAAATAATGCAGTTTAAGACGTTTCCAAGCTGAGACGCCACCTGCTGTTGCTGAATGGGAGGGAAGACATCGATCAAGCGATCAATAGACTGCGGTGCATCAAGTGTATGAAGGCCAGCTAAGACCAAGTGCCCCGTCTCTGCAGCTGTAAGAGCTGTCTGAATCGTCTCAAGGTCTCTCAACTCACTCACGACAATGACATCTGGATCTTGTCGCATGGCTTGGCGTAGAGCTGCTGTGAATGACTTGGTGTCGTGACCGAGTTCCCGTTGCTTCACGAGGCTCTTGTTATGATTAAACTTATACTCAATGGGGTCTTCGATAGAAATCACAACAGCCTGCCTTTTTTGAGTAATCCGCCTGACCATAGATGCCAGAGTCGTCGTCTTCCCAGAGCCCGTGATTCCCGTGATGAGAATGAGGCCACGGCGCTCCT
>CALFDI010000329.1 GCA_937952875.1 uncultured Verrucomicrobiales bacterium | reverse complement strand
CAATCCGCTCTGCGCGAGTATCTATCGTGATCAAAAGACCAAGATGCTTAATATTCTTCACGCTGCATGGCCTGCAGGAATCGTCTTTGGAGGACTCATTTGGCTAACTATCGGGCAAGGCCTTAGCTGGAGAGCTAATTTCCTCTTCATCCTCTTACCTGTGATTGCATATGCCGTCATGTTCTTGATGTGTAAGCGCTTCCCTGTCGATGAGCGTGTTGATTCTAATGTCTCGACTCGCGATATGTTACGCGAATTTGGTGGTCTTGGTGCAGCTCTTGCGGGAACATTTCTTTTTTATGAACTCTCAGCGCAATTTATAAACTTCGCAGGAATCGAAGCTAAAGGATTCATGAATAATCGCTTAGTGATCAGTGTCATTGTTGGTATTATATCAGGCACATTATTCGGCTTTGCTGTGAAGGCCCTTGGGCAGATTCTTTTCTTCATTCTCTGCCTTCTTATGATTCCTCTCGCTACAGCAGAGCTAGCGACTGACGGATGGATTCAGAGCTTAATGCGCCCAGTATTAGCTCAAGAATTTGAGATCGATGCCATGTGGGCCATTGTTGTCTCTGCTGCCATCATGATGGTTTTGAGATTCTTTGCAGGTATTCCCCTCAAGTTTGTGAATCCACCTACTCTCTTAGTCATCAGTTCAGTCTTTTCTATTATAGGCCTCTATATGCTCTCAGGTGCTACTGGAGTCGTGATCTTCCTCGCTTTTGTATTCTATGCGATCGGCCAGACTTTCTATTGGCCAACTGTTCTCGGACTTGTTGCAGAGCGCTTTCCTAAAGGTGGAGCGATTACTCTCAATACCGTTTCTGCGATGGGACTCCTTACTGTCGGCATTTTCGGCTTTCCCTTCTTAGGAGCTGTTAAAGATAGCTATGATGCTGAGGCAGCGAAAGCAACTACACCTGAGCTTTATGAGACGTATGGCGGAACTGGAAATTTCTTTGGTGTCGATTACCAAACAGTCAATGCCCCTAAGCTAAAAGCTGATGAGAGCCTCGATGAAGCTGCTGTGAAGAACGTCACTTCAGAAATGGACAAAAGTGCGCGTAAAACGCTCCGAGTTGCAGTCATTTTGCCACTCATTATGGCGATTGGCTTTGGCCTGATCGCACTCTACTTTAGAGCGCGCGGGGGCTATAAACCAGTGGAACTCAAATAGTCTTCAATGACTTTTTAAAAAGCCTCGCCCTGATAGTTCAGTGTGAGGCTTTTTTGCATATACCCTCGGCTAGCTGCCCTTTTACTCTCGAACATCTATTGTTTGAAAATATCGACAAGCTGTAAGATCATATGCACCTACACGTATCTGACTCGGGTCACACATTTACAACTTATTTTATGAATTCTCTTCGTTTTACCTCTTTCTGCTTCGCGCTCTGGGCCGTGCATCTGACTGGCTGCGAAGAATCTAATAAAGTTGAAGTCAGTGACCCTGCCGTTTCAGCAGCAGCTGAAAATCATAAAATCGATACTGTAAAAGTCGCAAATGTGCCTGAAATGGTCACTTTCAATGAGCACGTTCAGCCTATTCTTTCTGAATATTGCTACCACTGTCATGGTCCCGATGCAGGCACAAGAGCACCAGAAGACGCTCCTTTACGCTTAGATATCGAAAGCGAAGCCTTTGCGCATCGATCAAAATCGAAATATCAAGCGATCGTAAAAGGCGACCCGAGCGCGTCAAATATCATTAAACGCATGCGCCTACCACACGGGGACAAGCAGATCATGCCTCCTAAGGAGTCTCACAAAACGATGACTGAGCAAGAGATCGCCATCGTTGAGAAATGGGTCGAGCAAGGCGCCGTGTATCAAAAGCACTGGTCTATTATTCCACCTGAGAAGCAAGAGCCTGATTCTCTGAAGACCATCTCTCCAGACTGGGCGAAAAACCCAATCGATGAATACACTGCTGCGCGTATGGAGATGCATGGATTGACTCCAAATCCAGTCTCCGATCCAGCACGCCTCCTGCGCCGTATGTCTCTCGACATCACTGGCCTCCCTCCCCTTCCTTCTGAAGTCACAGCTTTCGAAGAGAAATTTTCTCAGGATCAAGATAAAGCGGTCTCTGATGCTGCGGATCGCTTACTCTCATCAGATGGCTACGCAGAGAATATGACTCGCCACTGGTTAGATGCTGCGCGCTACGCAGACACACACGGCATTCATATCGATAACAAGCGTGATATCTGGCCATATCGTGACTGGGTGATTCGTGCGTTCAAAGACAACATGTCTTTCAAGCAGTTCACGATCGAACAGCTTGCGGGGGATCTTTTGCCAAATCCAACTCTCGATCAGATTGTAGCGACAGGCTTTTCCCGCTGCCTTCCAACGACTGGAGAAGGTGGAGCCATCGCTGAAGAGTATGAGCACATCTATGCTCAAGACCGGACAGATACCACCGCAGCGATCTACCTAGGCATGACTATGGGCTGCGCTGCGTGTCACGATCACAAATTCGATCCTATCACCCAGAATGATAACTACTCGTTCAATGCCTTTTTCCGCAACACGACGATGCCTGCCATTGATAGGAATCAGTCTGACCATGCGCCACATATTTACGTTCCTATTCCTGAGGATAAACCAAATTACGTCCAACTCCTAAAAGATGTTAAAGCGATTGAGGCTATCCATAAGCTAGATAATCCGACTACGACTCAGAACTTCCAGCAGTGGCTAACAGCTCAAGGAACCACACCTTTAGAAAACCCAAAGATTGCAGCCGATACAGTTCTCTCACTGAATGTGAATGACAATCAGGTTCATGCTACCGTAGAAGGCGAAAAGAAGCGTTGGAAATTCAAAGGAGAGACAAAATCTTCTGATATCGGCGACGTTCTTGGACTGAAGAACACTCAGATTTCTCTCGGAAATATTCTCAATTTCGAAACGAAAGATCAGGTGAGTTATGGTGGATATTTCCGCTTTGATAATAACAAACCTCATGGCGCTATTCTCGCGAAGATAGATGCTAAGAACAAGAGGCGTGGCTGGGATATCTTCGCAGATAGAGGCCGTTTTGCTACACACATTATAGATACATGGCCTCGTAAAACACTCCAGGTCGTCACTGTTAACAAGCTGCCTGTCAAGGAATGGGTCCACGTTATGGTCACATACAATGGAAAGGCTAAGCTTAAAGAACGAGTCACCATTTATGTCAATGGCGAGAGTGTCCCTATCACTTACCAAAAAGCAGGTAAGATCGATAACATCACAAATTCTGTTGCTACGCAGCTCGGTGCTCGTGATAGGAAGACAAGGATTGCCGGTGGCGTTGCTCTTCATTCATTTGAATTCTTCCGACGCCTTCTCAGCGTAGAAGAAATCGCAGATACGTCAGACATCATAAATAAAATTCTAAGAACGGCTCCTACAGATCGAAGCCCGAAGGATCTTCATACCTTAAAGTCATCTTATGCGAATCATTTAGACCCATACACTAACGATCTTCGCAAAGAAAAGAGACGTCTTAAAAACGAGATACGTAAGATCAAATCTCGTGGCTCTAAGAGCCTCATCATGGAAGAGAAAGAAGGCGAGCCATACGCCTATAAACTCATTCGAGGCGAATACTCTAACAAGGATATGGAGACAGGAAAGCTCCCTGCAGCGGTGCCATCTGCCCTTCCTCAGATGCCTGAAGGGGCTCCGAAAAATCGACTTGGCCTAGCTGAATGGCTTGTGTCTAAGGAGAATCCTCTCACTGCCCGTGTCACAATGAACCGCTTTTGGCATTACTTTTTCGGAGAAGGCATTGTGACCTCCACTGCGGACTTCGGAATTATGGGAGCACGCCCAAGCCACCCGAAACTCCTCGATTACTTAGCGATCGAATTTATAGACCAAGACTGGGATATCAGGCACATGATCAAGCTGATCGTAACGAGTGCGACATATCGTCAAAGTCAGACAATCACTCCTGAAAAGAAAGCCATCGATGCTGCAAATACTTACCTCGCACGCGGACCGCGCTACCGTCTGGATGCAGAACAGATCCGAGACACAGCGCTCTTCGCATCAGGCCTCTTGAATCAAAAAGTCGGGGGCCCACCAGTGAGGCCGTATCAACCTGATGGTGTCTGGCAAGCCGTGGCTATGACGCAGTCCAACACGCGCTTTTACAAGCCAAGCAAAGGTTCAGACCTTTATCGTCGCTCGCTTTACTCATTCTGGAAGCGGACTGCACCTATGGCTAATATGGAGATTCTTAATGCCCCAAGCCGCGAAGTTTTTTGCGTCAAACGCGACCGCACGAATACACCACTACAAGCATTCGTAACGCTAAATGATACCCAGTTCGTGGAAGCATCGCGTCAACTTGCTCAGCGGGCCCTCCTGTCATCAGAAGACTTCGATGCTCGGCTTGATTTCATTACGCAGGCTCTCATCGCACGCACATTCACATCAGAGGAGCGTGCAATCGTGAAAGAAACTCTCGATGAGAATCTATCTCACTATCAAAAGAATATGGATGCAGCCCAAGCACTCATCAAAGTCGGAGAATCTAAGCCGAACACAAAAGCTGTCTCTCCAGATCTACTTGCCGCATGGACCTTGACCTCTAATCAAGTCTTTAATCTCGACGAAACATTGAACAAATAAGCCTATGAACTCACTTGCCGATTATTCAGCCGCGATCAACCGCCGCCAGTTCTTTCGTAAAAATGGCATCGGTCTTGGCGTAGCAGCACTGGGCACATTACTCGCACGCGATACAGCTTACGCTGCGGCGCCAGATGCTCAGATTCCAAACTTTCAGAGCATAGCACCTAGAGCCAAAAAAGCCGTTTACATCTCTCTCATCGGAGCTCCATCTCAATACGAAACGTTTTCACACAAGCCGAAACTCAAAGAAGATTATAAGAAAAATCTAGCGAAGTATCTCGAAGAGAAGGGCCAGCGCCTCACCGGCATGACGTCAAATCAAGCGAGCTTTCCTGTCGCTGCCTCACACTTTGACTTCAAGCAATATGGAGAAAACGGCACGTGGATCTCAGAACTACTGCCCTACACAGCCAAGATGGCAGATGACATCTGCGTCGTGAACTCCATGCACACTGATGCGATCAATCACGAGCCAGCGAACCAGCTTTGCTACACAGGCACGATGCAAAGTGGTAAGCCATCGCTCGGCTCATGGCTATCTTACGGACTAGGTAGCATGAACGAAGATCTGCCTAGCTTCGTCGTTCTCCATGCAAAGCATACCAACCCCAAGGCAAATGTGCAGGCGATCTCGAATCGACTCTGGGGCGCAGGATTTCTCCCCGGAAAGTTCGCAGGTGTCTCATTACGTAATAGCGGAGATCCTGTCCTCTACCTCAAGGACGCTGACGGCATCGACCGTAATACGCGCCGGCGAATGCTCGATAGCCTGAATAAGCTCAACCAAAAGACGTATGACGCCGTTGGAGACAGCGAGACGAAAACTCGTATGCAGCAGTATGAGATGGCCTTCCGAATGCAGGCCTCAGTGCCAGAGCTCACAGATATGAGCCAAGAACCTGACTATATCTATGAACTCTATGGTAAGGAAGCTCGCCAGAAGGGCTCCTTCGCCAATAGCGCCCTCATGGCTCGCCGCCTTCTTGAGCGAGGCACACGCTTCGTCCAGATCTTCCATCGTGGCTGGGATCAGCACGGGCAGTTACCAGCCGTCTTACCAGATCAATGTCGTGACGTCGATCAAGGCTGCTATGCATTGATCCAGGATCTTAAGCAGCGCGGTATGCTCGATGATACACTCGTCGTCTTTGGTGGTGAATTCGGCCGCACAGTCTATTGCCAAGGCAGGCTCTCTGATACGACGTATGGTCGTGATCATCATCCGCGTGCTTTCAGCATGTGGCTCGCAGGTGGTGGCGTGAAATCCGGCATCACATATGGAAAGACTGATGACTACGGATTCGACGTGATCGAGAACCCTGTGCACATCCGTGATCTCCATGCCACCATGCTCCACACTCTCGGGATCGAGCACTCGACCTTTAGCGTCAAGCACAGTGGACTGGATGAGCGTCTGACAGGCGTGCTCCCCGCAAAAGTCGTGACCGATATCTTAGCGTAAGACAGAAAAAGACAACACGCTAAATCACTAGCCGAAAACGAGTTATACGAAAAATGAGTTATTCTTTATATTCTCGGGAAATAAAAGCTCTCGCCTGACTCTTATTCAGTGAAGGTGCTCGTTAAGTTATAACAACCACAGTCTTTCAGAAGGATTACAATGCCTTCTCGAGAGAGTGCGCGTTTATAAAATAAAGAGTATTTTTCATAGCGATAAAAACAGGGATAAAAAGACCCCATTGCCGTCAGACAGCAGTGGGGTCTTTATCTTGATAGAAAGATGAATCTCAGAGCGATTAAGCGCGGCCGAGGTAAGATCCGTCTTCAGTGTTGATCTTAATCACCTCGCCCTCTTTTACGAATAGCGGCACCTGCACAGTGACACCTGTCTCCAGTTCAGCAGGCTTTGTCGGATTATTCGCAGTGTCACCCTTAACTCCTTCGGAAGATTGAGTGATTTTTAATTCCACAGTGGCAGGAAGCGTCACGCTGACTGCATCTCCGCCGACGTAGAGGACTTCGACCTCTTGGCCTTCTTTCATGTATTTCGTCACATCTCCGACGAAGTCTGGCTGCAGAGTCGTCGTCTCATATGTGTTAAGGTCCATAAAGTGGAAGCCTTCACCATCTGAGTAAGAATACTCGAGCTTAACTCGATCTGTCTCCACGATTTCGACTTTATCACTCGAGGCAAAGCGAATGGTCTTCTTATTTCCTGAGTTAAAAGAACGAATCGTCGCTGCGATGAGCGCGTTTCCTTTACCAGGTGTGCGATGATCTAGCTGGAGGACGATGCCACGATCGCCTTCGTATGCGATGCACTGGCCTTTTTTGAGATTGGTTGCGACGACTGCCATAACAAATTGATTGGTCAATTAAAGTGAGTAGAGAACTGCATTTGGCAGCTCATGCCCACTCACTGGCTATGAGTTCCCACCCCACTGGTCAATGCAAAGAAACAGAGCGTTCGACATTTAAAGAATAAATCACTAGTCAGTGACGTCTTATAACTAACTGTGTCTCACACAGAGCACACCAAAATCATGAAAAAACATATCCTTGCTACCTTCTCTCTAGCATCAGCTCTCCTGCTCACGTCGTCTGCTCACGCTGGAGGCGAGGGCTGGCTAACAGACTTCGAAGCTGCTAAAAAGAAGGCTTCGGCAGAAAATAAAGATCTCCTAGTAGACTTTACAGGCTCAGACTGGTGCGGCTGGTGTATCAAGCTCTCAGAAGAAGTCTTTTCTCAAGACGAATTTAAAAAGGCAGCTCCAGAGAAGTTCGTTCTTGTCGAATTAGACTTCCCAAATGATCAGTCCAAAATGGATGAGAAAACGATCGCGCAGAATCAGATGCTCGCGAAAAAATTCCAGATCCAAGGATATCCCACGATTCTTCTTCTCGATGCAGATGGCCTCCCTTACGCGAAGACAGGTTATCAACCCGGAGGACCGAGCGCCTACCTCACACACCTGAATGACCTTCAGTCTGCTCGTATCAAGCGCGACGCTAAGTTCGCCGAAGCTGCTAAACTCGACGGTGTAGAAAAAGCGAAGGCCCTATACGCAGGGTTAATGACAATACCTGCAGAACAACACTCTGCATATAGCTCTATCATCGAAGAGATCAAATCTCTCGACCCTGAAGACATGACAGGGCTTAAAGCTCAGCAAGCTTCGGTTGAAGCCATGTCAAAGCTCGAGCAAGAATTTAACGCAGCGGCGCAAAAAGGCGATATGGCAGCGGCGCTCAAAGTCGTTGAAACATTCATCGAGAAGAACAAGCCTGAAGGGACACTGAAGCAAGAAGTGCTCGCATTTAAAATCGGACCACTGATGGAAATGTCTCAATTCGACACTGTCTCTGAAACCATAGACCAACTCGTCGCAATCGACGCAAAAAGCGAAATCGGCGTAGGTGCAGCGAATTTCAAAGAACAGCTCCCGCAGATTATTGAAAGGATCAAGGCCCAGAAAGCTGCTGAAGCTCAAGAGAAAGCAGCACCTGCTGCGACTGAATAATCTTTCTCGTCTCCCTCATAAAGGCCCGTGCTTTTTCCAAAGTGCGGGCCTTTTTTATTCTTATAGAGACATGGCGTCCGCAAGGGAGCGTGCGGGCACTGCGACCGGCGGAAGACGAAGGTTCATGGGAAAGACGCCGCGAAAGGCTCTTCAACTCATTGTATCGCCGTCCGGTTTTGCCAGTTACTTTCCCTGATTCGTATTATCTTTATTTGGTATGAGAGCGCATACCAGCCACATAAGCCTTCATAACGAGCGCAATCTCGTCACGCACTTTGCGGAAGACGACTAGCTTCTCCTCATCAGTGCCTTCGGCCTCAGCTGGATCATAGAATGGCCAATGGTGGCGAGCCATCTGCCCTGGAAATGTCGGACACTCAGTATCGGCGTAGTCACATACAGTAATAGCCACATTGACATCACGCTCTAGGAACAGATCGTGGCTCTTCGACTCATAGCCTGAAATATCTCGCCCAAGATCCTTCATCGCCTCGATCGCGAGTGGATGGACATATCCAGATGGACAGCACCCTGCACTTGCGACCTCTGCGGAATCCCCCAGCTCCATTCGGAGTAATTCTTCAGCCATTTGAGAGCGGCAGGAATTGCCAGTGCAGAGAACAAGATAAAGAGGTTTAGCCATAAGTAATGAGTATTAAGTAAAGGTTACATATAAGCAGAGATAAGGCCCTAGACTTTATTCCGACATTCTCCCCGCGTTCGAAGGCAGTGCTTGCCAAAGCCTCATAAATACGCCAGACGCAGCATCTCAGTCATACGTCCATTAGGAGTTCTGCTTCTAATCGCCTTTCTAACCAACCACTGATTCCATGTCTCTTAAGATTCGTAACCTCGCCATCATCGCACACGTTGACCATGGCAAGACCACTCTCGTCGACCAGCTCCTCGAGGCTGCTGGCACCTACCGTGAAAACCAACAAAAGCAGGAACGCGCCATGGATTCTATGGACCTGGAGCGGGAAAAAGGCATCACAATCAAGGCGAAAAATACCGCCATCGTCTATGACGACCACATCATCAACATCGTTGATACACCTGGACACGCCGACTTTGGCGCTGAGGTCGAGCGAGTCATGAAGATGGTAGACGGCGTTCTCCTCGTCGTAGATGCTGCTGGTGGCCCTCAGGCACAGACACGATTCGTCCTACGTAAGGCCCTCGCAGAAGGTCTCGCTCCGATCGTCGTCGTTAACAAGCTCGATCGCCCAAATGCTGACCCCGAGCGCGTTCGTGACATGGTGCACGAGCTTTTCCTCGATCTCGACGCGACTGACGATCAGTTCAATGCCCCTTTCCTCTTTGGCTCCGCTCGTGACGGATACTTTATGAATGAGCCTGATGAAGAGCGTGAAAACGTCCTTCCCCTCCTTAATAAGATCATCGAGGCCATCCCCGCTCCAGATGCCGATCCAGACGCCCCCTTCCAGATGCTCGCGACGAATATCGACTGGGATGACTACGTCGGCCGTGTCGCCATTGGAAAAGTCCTCGGCGGATCAGTGAAAAAAGGCGACACCGTCTGGGTCACTCGTAAAAATGGCGAGCAAAAATCTTTCAAAGTCACGAAGACATTCACCTACACCGGATATGAAGACGAAGACGGCTCCGGCGGTGGAGCTGGCACCATCGTAGGTGTAGCCGGAGTCGATGATATCGACATCGGCGAGACACTCTCTGCTACACAAGAGCAAGAGGCGCTCCCATTCGTAGCGATCGATCCACCAACGATCTCCATGCAGTTCTCCATCAATGATGGCCCACTCGCTGGTAAAGAAGGAAAGCACGTCACCTCCCGCGCGATCTACGATCGTCTCCAGCGCGAACTCAAGACGAACATTTCCATCGAAGTCAAAGAGACCGACAAATCCGGAGTCTTCGACGTGTCTGCACGCGGTGCCATGCAGATCGCTGTCCTCGTCGAGACAATGCGACGCGAAGGCTTCGACGTCTGCGTCGCACGCCCGACCGTTATCTACCGTGAAGACGAAAACGGCAAACGCACAGAGCCATTCGAAACACTCTACGTCGAAGTCCCCGCTGAGCACGCGCAAGGAGTCCTCAAGGCCCTCAACACTCGTAAGGGCCTCATGGAAAACATGGAGCAGCAGGAAGGATCAGGCCGCACACTCATCACCGCCGGCATTCCGACTCGTGGACTCATTGGCTTTGAGACAGAACTCGTGAACCTCACCTCTGGTCACGGCATCATGTCCCATCTCTTTAAAGAATACGCACCACATGCCGGCCCCATCGTCACCCGCACTACCGGCACCATGGTCTCCATGGATAAAGGAGTCGCGACTACGTATTCACTCCAGCTACTAGAAACTCGCGGCAAACTCTTCGTCGGCCCGAATGACGCATGTTACGAAGGCATGCTCGTCGGCGAGACACCACGTGTTGGCGATATGGCGGTAAATCCAGTTAAAGCGAAGCACCTCGACAATATGCGCAGTTCAGGCAAAGACAAAACATCCAAGCTCGCACCACCTATCGACTTCTCCCTCGAGCGCGCTATCGAATACATCGATACTGACGAACTCGTTGAAGCCACCCCCCTCAACCTCCGCCTCCGGAAACGCATCCTTGATGCCAACGAGCGGAAGCGCGCAGCAAAAAAAGAAAAAGCGTAACGTAGCTCTTCACATCCCTTTTACCAAAAGCCCCACGCGAGAAACCGCGCGGGGCTTTTTCATGCATGAGCAAGGTCTTTAAGCGCGGCATTTATAAATAAGGACTTGGCAACCATATTGCTTCTACTTACGTATAGGTAAATTTATACACGATATGAAACTCTCATTCTTTAAAACATTTGTGCTTTGCTCGGCTTTAGCGGCACCGGTCCACGCCGATTTGATTGGTTACTTTGATTTCGAATCGGATTTCGAAGATTCAAGCTTATCGAATGTTCCATCACTCGTCGTTGGAGATGTTGTGATCGACACGACAGATGATGCTGCTGTTGGAAACGGTTTCGCCTCCATTGATAATTCGACAAATGCTTCTTACATTGAATTAGACGCTGACGGCGATGGCCTCCAGATCTCGACTCTACCATTCTTTACCATCTCTC
>CALFDI010000328.1 GCA_937952875.1 uncultured Verrucomicrobiales bacterium | reverse complement strand
CGTTTTGATTCATCAACGCCAATGGACGTTGATAATATCCTTCTTCAAATCAACTCCACGGGAAGCTTAGACCTCACTTCAGCAGCTATAGGAGTGACAAATGCAAATGTTTCTAGCCCAATGGTAACGTCTTCTTCGATTTCAGGAATTGCAGACTTAACGACGTTTGAATCAACAATCGCGTTAAGAGATGCTTTCGGTGACGGGATTGATGGAGGTGACTCAGCTGGATTCGTCTATACAATTACGAATAATTCGACGGACAATCCTGATGATAGCAACCCAATTTACCGTATCACCTTTGACGGTAATCCAGTCACAGTTCCAGAGCCAAGCGCGTCTCTCCTCGCTCTCTGCTCCCTCGGTCTTCTGATGAGAAGAAAGCGCTAAACGCCTTCTCTCTATCTTTTTGCTTAATCAGACGCTCCTAGCGCTTTTCGATAGAATAGCTGTTAGGGGCGTCTTTTATGACCCATCCTTTGGCTAATACCTCATCGCGAAAAGCATCGCTCGCAGCCCAATCTTTGGCCAACTTCGCCTCCCAACGCTTTTGGGCGAGTTCCTCGATATCTCGCGGAACATCTATCGCCTCATCTTCAAGGACAGGGATGCTCAGCCCTAAGGCATCCATCATTCGGTCGAGCCCAGCCAGATCATCCGCAGCTTCTTCAGCACTTAGACCTTTGACTTTCTTGATTCGCTTAAAGACTGCCCCAAGAGCCCCCGGCGTATTGAGATCTGAACTGAGCTTTTCCCACGCCGGCTCATATCCACCCCAGCCATTCCCCTGATCACTGGCCTTGGCGGCGAGAATCTTCCTCGCATTGGCGATTTTTTGGATCGCCTCACGCGCTGAATGAAGAGACTCAAAGGTAAAGTTCAACGGCTTCCTGTAATGAGCACAGATGAGCACGTAGCGCACCTCCATTGCAGACCAGCCTTTCTCAGCAAGCATCTCTAAGGTGTAAAGATTGCCCTTTGATTTAGCCATTTTTTCCCCATCCACTGTGAGGTGCGTGGTGTGGAACCAGTGGCGGGCGAATTCACCGCCGCATGAGCACTGACTCTGCGCTATCTCATTTTCATGATGAGGGAAGACGAGGTCTACCCCGCCGCTATGGAGGTCAAATGTCTCGCCGAAATACTCGCGGATCATAGCAGAACACTCGAGATGCCAGCCTGGGCGCCCCTCGCCCCATGGGCTTTGCCAGTAATTCTCGCCATCTTCAGGGCGTCGAGCCTTCCAAAGCACAAAGTCTGCAGCGCTTCCCTTCTCGTATTCATCGGAATTATTCGCGCTGGTTGCTTGCGTTTTTCCTAGTTCCAGTTCGCGTGTATCGAGTCGGGAGAGCTTCCCATATCCTGGGAAAGAACCGATGTTAAAATAAACTGATCCGTCTTCGGATGCGTAGGCGTGCCCCTTTTCCACCAGCTCCTCGATCATAACGATCTGCTGTGGAATATGCTCGACGGCGCTTGGCTCGATATGAGGCTCACAGCAGTTCAGAGCTTCGCAGTCAGCATGGAAAAGATCACGCCACTTTGCAGTGAAAGCAGTTAGAGTTTCACCCGCTTTCACAGAGTCGCGAATCGTCTTATCATCGACGTCTGTGATATTTCTCACATGACAGGTTTTCAATCCGTCTGTCTCTAGAACTCGGCGTAGGACATCTTGTAAGACGAAGGTGCGAAAGTTCCCGATATGCGCCGGTCCATAGACAGTCGGCCCGCAGCAGTAGAAACGAAAAGTGTCTCCGTCAACAGGCTTCAACTCTCTTAAGTCACGACTCAGTGTATCGAATAAGCGCATCACGGGGACTTCCTAGACGTGATGAGCGGTATGCTCAAATGCCAAATTACTTTCTTTCTTTCGAACATTTAGTTCTCCGTAAGACCTCAATGATTCATCTTATTCACATCGTTATTCACAGACTTATTCGGATCGCATTTTCCCTCTGATATTCATGACCCGAAACACTTATTCACAGACTTGTTCACAGTGTGAATAAGGTGCGAGAAAAGTTTTTTTCACTCGATTGCATTTTTCCCTCCTCATCATTTCAAAGCTCACTTATGCCCCAAGTCCTTTCATCTACAGTGAAGGTATTTCTCCTACCCCTCACTTGATCAATTTTTCTTCTATGGCCGCTGAAACCTTTAAAAATAAAGACCAAAACGACGCCCCCAACCTCCAAGATGGGCCGAAGAAAAAGAAAGACCTCACCACGCGCGAGCAGCCAAATGCGACAGATGCCGAGAAGAGCGTGATCTCCTGCATGCTGCGCTTTCAAGACGAATGCATCGGGCAAGCCCTCGAAGAACGCATCACATCTGAGGTCTTTTACGTCCCAGCGCACGCGACTCTGTTCAAGCTAGCCCTTGAATTCTACGAGAAGAAAACACCGATCAACTTGGTGAGTTTTTCACAAGCGCTCGAGGATCGCGGTGAGCTCGAAAACATCGGCGGTCAGTCGGCTCTAGCCGATATTTTCATCTTCGCGTCGAACCGTGCGCACTTCCAGCACCACCTAGAACTCGTCAAGGACAAGAACACGCTGCGTGGAGTCGTCCGCACCTGCACAGACGCCATCTCACGCGCCTTCGAAGATCCAGAGAACGTCCCGGAATTGCTCGATCAAATCGAAGCTGACGTCCTGCAAATCCGTGAAGGCACCGATGTCGAGAAGGCTATCACCGTTAAGCAAGCCGTTGGAGAAGTCTTTGAAATGCTCGAACGAGCCATGGCTGGAGAAAAAGCCACGCAAGGCATTCAAACGAGTTACACTGACTTAGACAGAATGTCTGGAGGACTGAAGCCAGGTGAAATGTTCATCATCGCAGCTCGTCCATCGATGGGTAAGACCTCCTTCGTCATGAATATCGTGGAGCATGTGGCCCTCGATCAGAAGCTGCCCTGCATGGTTTTCTCCTTGGAAATGAGCACCCAGCAGATCGTTCAACGTCTGCTCTTCGCCCGAGCTAAGTTCCCCTTCGCCAAGTTGCAGAAAGGATTTAAACCCAATAAGCTCGAGATCGCCAATATCATGCGGGCGACTGAAGAGATCTCTAACAGCAATCTACTTATCGACGATACTCCTAGTATCTCGATCAATGAACTGAGAGCAAAAGCACGTCGAAAGCATAAAGATGAAAAAATCAAACTCATCGCGATCGATTACCTCCAGCTTATGAAATCAACGTCTAAGCAGGCCCAGAACTCCCGTGAGCGAGAAGTCGCCGAGATCTCAGCTGGTCTAAAAGGCCTCGCTAAAGAGCTAAACATTCCCATCATCGTTCTCGCTCAGCTCAACCGTGGACCAGAGCAACGAGGCGGCGTCCCCCGCATGTCTGACTTGCGGGAATCTGGCTCGATCGAGCAAGACGCTGACTTGATCGGACTCCTCTACCGGACCGCTTACTATGCTGAGACGCAAGAAGCGAAAGA
>CALFDI010000327.1 GCA_937952875.1 uncultured Verrucomicrobiales bacterium | reverse complement strand
TGTGACACCCACCTCGAAGGAGACTCGGGTTCTCGTCGAGGCCTTCGTGAATATCATTGCCCAGGTCTGACCTGCGAGCGGCTGGCTTGTGTGACGACCACGGGTCTCCTTCATCTCGGCGCCTAGCGAGATGAGAGCATTGAGTTCATGTGCGGAGAGTTCTTCGATGGAGAGGAGGCTCATAATGGTGTCTTTCTTCTAAAAACGAAAAACCTTCCGGTTAAGCGGAAGGTTTTCACAAAAGGAAGCCACAGTCATGCTCCTCTTTGCTCAGACGTGCAAGTCAAAATGTGATTACAGCATTAGACTATATCACCGGATATAAGACGTGGAAGAGCATCGACAGCAGAGACCTTCATATCGCATATTTCGGATCATATGATTTTTCCGCTACGCTTTTTGGGACTGGTTCTCTTATTGATCCAGAGCATATCGCTGGCTTGGGCATCAGAAGAGTTTTCAGCCGAAGCATGGCTTCTCCAGATGCCGAAAAGATACAGTGAAGCCTTCGAAACATCGTATCAAGATTTGTCAAAAAGAGGGACTCTGGAGACCGCTATTTCAAAATTCCAGCAGCTACAGAAAGCGAACACGTTTCAAGAAATCGCTCTGTTCACAGGTGGCGGCACTGCGACTCCCGATGCATCGGCATCCACTTTTGACACGTCTTACGCATTTTATTCTAACAAGACGCGAGGTAAGAAAGAGGCTGGTGAGTCCTTTTATTATGGAGCTGGTGAAGGGGAGGGCACACGGAAGATGGTTCTCAAGAGCACTCTGCCAGGGACTTCAGAGCTGTCTACTCTGACAATTGTTACGGCTGGATTTCTCGGGAAAAACTGGAGCCCTACCGCTGTCTTCCACAAAAGTGACAGATCATTCATTCTGCTAGAGCGTAATCTTAAGGCAAAAGTCGATTACTATGACGAGACCTTTGCTCTCACGCTAATGCCGCAGCCAGATGAGAAAAATCCTCAGCGCGTTGGTTGGTATCTCTCGGGTCTAACGACGCAGATGCCGCTCTGTCTGTGGGAAGAGAAGCGAAGAGGCAGTGTCGTCTTCTCTGCTGAAATCTACGAAGCGCGGTCTACTCCTCTCCTAAGGTGCCGTTTTCTCGCTGATTCTGAGAAAAAGACCTCGACTCTGAGCATGGCAAATCTGCCGCTACCTACGCTCACTCAGCCTAAAACGACAGGGGTCGTCGCTCAGCAACTCAAGACGGAAAAAGCCACGATTCGTCGATATCTTACAGACGTGATGCAGGCTCAGCTCGAGTTTCTCAAATAACGTAAACTGACTTAAACGATGCGAATAACTTGCAAAATCCTAACATCAACGGCTCTTGTTTTCACAGCTCTATCAGTGATAGCCCATCCGGGTCATACGGAAGATGAGCCTGTGACACATGAGGCATCTATGACTGCTATTCAGGTAGGATTCAGTCCATTACTCTACGGTATAGAGACTCCACCGCCATCTACAGCCACGCTCCGCCCGAGTCAGAAAATGTCGGTGCTAGAGTATGAAGTGGGCGTTGAGATTGGCTCTCGAGCTTTTGAAGGCTCCTATAAAAGCGATATGGATCGTTGCATGCTCATCGCTGAAGGGATGATGAAGAATTTAGATCTCCGCTTTCTTCATTCTGCTGGGATAAAGCACCGCCTCGGCACAGTTGTTGTGCGCCATAATGCAGAGACAGATCCACTGCGTGATGAGATCAAGAATTATGCAGAGAATTCACTCTACGCATTTCGAGACTACTGGAATAGTAACTCTCGAGAAGTAGGCGAGACTCATGATCTCGCCGTTTACCACGTCTTCTCACCTCCTTCAGGACGGGCCTTTGTTAATACGATCGGGACATCGAATCGCTATGCGATATCATGCGGTCGAGGAGCCACAAGCTGGGCAAATGGCACCATCGCTCATGAATTCGGACACACATGGAATCTCCAGCATAATGATAAATCCGGCCTCTTTTACGAAGCGCGTCCGCGCACCGTTGAAGGTGCAGATAAGCCAGGAGGAAGAAACCATTTTATCAGTATCATGAATGGTAAGGGAGAGCATAACACTGGCCGTCTCTCGACAGAGGAAGCGCAGGTCGTTCTGAAGGCTAAGAAAGCTAAAGTTAGCTTCGGGGATGCTGTGAAAGACATTGAGCCGATTCGTCCCTTCGGCGCGTATGATCGAGCCTCTGTTAAAGGAGGAAAGCCAGTGACCATAGACGTCATAGCAAATGACTACGACTGTAATAACGACATTTTAGACGTCCAACTCATAGATACAGTTAGCAACAAAGGAGGGGAAATTACTCTTTCAAAAGGCACTGGCCCTGGCGGGCGAAATGAAGTCACCTATACACCTCCCGCAGCCTTCTCTGGTGAAGACTTTTTTCACTACCGCGTCTTCGATACCACTGGTCGTTCTGACTGGGGTGCTGTCTATGTGAAGGCGAAGTAGGTGCTACAAAAGCTTATTTGTAGTCTACCTGGGTCAATGTCAGACCATCAGGAGGTGCGCAGGGCACTTTGAGATGATCGTGCACATGCGGAGTCCCTAGTAGCTCTGCCATGTCGTCGAGCCTGAGGCGTCCTTGTGAGGCATTCACTGCAGCTCTCGTCATGAAGCGGACCATTTTATAGAGGAATCCGTGCCCTGTGAAGGTGAGAAGATAGCCGTCATGCGTCGTGTCAGCAGTGGCACGAGTGATTGTTCTCTCATATTCCGTGCCTTCATATTCGTTTCCACGTAGAGCACAGAAGTTACGGAAATGATGCGTGCCCAGGAAGAGGTCCATGGCTTGGTTCAGTGTGTCTAAGTCTAGCTGCCGTGGAAGGTGCCAGGCCCGATGCGCATCATGTGGAGGGAGGACCGGTGCGAGGCAGAGCCGATAGGTATAGGTCTTAGCCACCGCTGAGTGCCGTGCGTGAAAGTCGCTAGGCATTTCTTCGCAGTCCATAATTCGGATGGAGGGAGGGAGATTCGAATTGAGGGCTGGCACCCAGTTATAGGCGTTCATGTCGACAGATGCCGGTGCATCGAAGTGTGCGGTCTGTCCTGTCGCGTGGACTCCAGTGTCTGTCCGCCCAGATCCATGAATTTTCACAGGCTCTTTTGCGATGACTTCGAGAGCTTTATGAATCTCACCCTGCACCGTTGTTAGCTCCGGTTGTGGCTGAGTCTGCCACCCTTGAAATGGGTGGCCATCATAGGCGATAGTGAGCTTGAGACGCATAGAACTTCGAGTGATTTACCTTCGCAGCTCTAATCGAGCAATCCATTCTCTTCTAAAAAGAGATTCAATATTTCCATTGCAGCTGCTTGGTCGATGATCGCTTTTTGCTTTTTCGCATTCTTTCCAGCTGAGTGTAACTTTTCTGCGGCACTCATCGTTGTCATCCTTTCATCGATAAAGTGCAGGGGGATATCGGGGAAAAAGCGTGCGACAACTTTGCTAAACTTTCGGATCTTTTTCGCAGCATCACCCTCAGAGCCATCCATATGGTAGGGCATTCCGATCACGATTGTTTTGACTAACCTTTGAGAGATTACTTTTCCCAGTTCCTCCATCGGGTCGCTGTTCTTCACGTGGATAGTGCCTGCAGGATGTGTCGCTATGCCCAGCATATCGGTCGCAGCCAACCCGATACGTGCTGCACCGTGATCGATCGCTAAAATGGGGTGTTCGATATCCATGTCACGCGTCATACTGGTCCCTAGCGGATCTCACAAGTCTCGTCCTCGATTATGAAATACATGCCGTTTTTTTAAATGAATGAGCTGAAGGTTTTTTATTACAATTTTAGTAATAGATAGCTTGTGAGTGTGGATTTTAGGTTTTGAAATCCCGTGATGAGAAGGAGAGCCAGCCAATTGTGAAAAGAGTCAGGTTTAAGGCCATAAGGAATGTGTAAGGCTGAGCTATACTGGCCCAGTCAACTTCTTCTCGCAGGGCGTAGACCCATGTGCTCATCTTGAAGGTGATAAAGTATTCTTCGTAAGGCTTTATGAAAGGGAACTCCTGCAAGATCATATCCAAAAACAGTATGCTGAGAGAGGCTATGGTAGCAGTCGCAGGTTTCATTTTGAAGCAGCTTAAGCAGAACGCGATGGAAGACAGGGTGCACATGCTGATTCCTATCAGAATGGCGGATATAACAATACGTGGAAAACCTTCTCCAAAGGTGGGAAAGAGCGCGAAGGTCTGCATTTTGAGATTCCAAATGAATAACCCACCGTCCCAGCCGAGAGCCGCTACAGACATGCCGTAGCCTGTGATGCCGACAAATATCACAAAACTAAATGTGTAAATAAGTGTCGCGATATACTTTAAAATAAGGACTCGGAGACGGCTGATAGGGCGCGCGAGAACGAGTCGTAGGTTGCCGTCTTCGGCCTCTTTGGCGACGATGTCTCCTGAGACCAGTGCGAAAAATATCGAACCTAGTAAGAACATACTAAAACTCATAACCCAATAAGTGACTGTAAGAGATGTATAGTATGTCTCGAACATGGCGCCATTCGTTTCCAGTAATTGGCGCATGCTGTCTTGGCTTTTTTCCAATTTAAAAACACCGAGAAGAACGAGCTCAAATACGAGAAAGACTACATATCCGATGTAGGTGCGGCGGCGGGCGTAGAGTTTGCGTAGCTCTCCTAGGAGCTGGATGAAGAACAAAGGCATTACAAGGAGAGGTAGAGGTCTTCGAGTGATCGACGATGGCGAGCGAGGTGATGGACGGCGATGCCTGCGGTTACGAGTGAGGCATTCAAGTCGGAAGGCGTGAGATGGCTAGGTAGGGCATAGCGGTGGTCTGAAATGTGAGTGCCGCCGTGCTGCTTAATGATGTCGGATCCACCTTCGCTTGTTTCTACGATATATGTGGGATCATCTTCTTCCAGATCAGCGATAGAGCCTTCATGGACGAGTTGGCCTTGTTTGATAATGGCGACGCGTTCACACATTTGCTCCACTTCGCCGAGTAAGTGAGAATTAAATAAAACGGTCATTCCACGTTCATTTCGTAAGTTAATGATGAAGTCGCGGAACCATTTAATGCCTTCGGGATCGAGGCCATCTGTGGGTTCATCTAGTAGAAGGACTTCTGGCTCAGGTAGAAGGGCTTGCGCAAGTGCGAGGCGCTGTCTCATGCCATGTGAGTATGAGCCGACTTTGTGGTGAATTCGGTCTGTGAGACGCACTTTTTCTACGACGTCTTTAGCTAGCTTTTCATCGAAACGACCAGAGTAGCTCACCATCGTTTTGAGATTCTGCCATCCAGTCATATATTCATAAAAGGCGGGGCTTTCGAATATAGCGCCCACTTTTCTGAGAGCGGCAGCGCGATCCTTCTGCACGGAGACTCCGCCGATGCGGACAGACCCTTTGTCCGCTGCGATCATGGCGAGAATGATTCCTAGTGTCGTCGATTTACCTGCTCCATTATGACCGAGGAGTCCGTAGATTTGGCCTTTTTCTACAGAGAAGGAGAGATCACGTAATGCGGGCTTTTTTCCGAAAGACTTGTGAAGGTTTTTGATTTCTAACATCTAGAGTAACAAGCGATTAGTTCCCTGTGCGGAAGCGGACTTTCTCTGTAGTTTCATAGTCTGCGTAGAGGATATTGGTTCCGTTTTTCTCTCCGTGGAAGGCCTCTTTATCAGAGATGAGGGGGATAGATGCTGGGTCATTATCATTTCCCATGAATTCCAGGTTACGCTGGTTTTGGGCGCTGACCATGGGATTCCAGAAGTAGCTGGAGCCCGTCTTGGCGAACTGTTCATTATCTGCAGGGCAGTTGAAGACCTCCTTATCACCACCCACATACTCGAGTAGGACGGTCTCGAGTGTAGCGACTTCTTCTTCGCCATTGATTGTTGTGACGCCCATTGAGATGCTAGGCATGACATTGTTGTGATCAGCGAGGTATCCTTCGAGCCCCGCGCCCATGGTCCGGAGATTATTAACACAGCCGCTGTTCACAGCCTTTTTCTTGAGGTTTCCAGAGATGGGGACGGCTATTCCTACTAGTGTAATAATAATAGCGATAACGGTAATGAGTTCTACCATGGTGAAGCCATGGGATTTACGGTGTGGTCTCATCATATCTAGTTAGGAGCATATTGATTTCCACGGATCCCTTGCATGACTCCATTCATCGCTTCCATGAGTGGTGCTAAGTCCATTTTAGTCTCTGATCCGGCATCTTGATAGTAGGCAGACATACCTTCTTCGGTAATGCGATCGATGAGTTGAGGGTCGAGTTCTTGGAGGCGATCCATGTCTTCTTTCGCTTGCCCCTTTTCAAGCTCTGCGATGCCTTTTTCGATAAAGTCTTTTCGCTCATCTGGTGGCATGGAATCCAGAGCCTGAATCATCTTTTTCATGGATTTTTCGATCGTGAGCTCGATCCAATAGCGGCGTTCATCAGGAGTGAGGCTTTCGAAGAAGGCTCGGTCTTCTCCAGCTTCCCTGAGTTCTTCCCGAGCCTTCAAGTCCATGCGGTTCATGACTTTAGAAAGGTCAGTCAGTGCTCGGCGTCTGGCTTTAGAGTCCTGTGTGTCGGCCATGACTAATGCAGAGGACCTATATTCTTTGAGAAAGCGTTTAGCTGTTGCCCTCTTAGAGCCCGCAATAGCTCCCACCCCCCATGCGATGCCCCAGATGAGAGCAAGAGTAATGAGAGCTTTGATACAGAGTTCCTTTTTCACGGAGTGAAGGTAGCTGCGATTGCTCCCTGCGCAACTTGCTATATCTCGACTTGGAAAAAATCTAACAAGACCTGACGATAGACGTCTTTTTTAAAGTCAGGCAGCCAGTTGAGCTGAAATTCGTGTGGATAAATCCATTTAGTATCTCGGAATTCACGTGGTTTTTGCTCGATGTCGACATCTGGGTCTTCGTCTTTGAGCTGGCAGAGAAAGTATGTCTGGATCTGTCCCGTGTAGCGGTTCTTCTTTTTAGCCCCATTCGGGTAGCTGTAGGTGTAGCCTTCTCGGTGGCCGACGATTGAGTATTTTTTCGGTGAAATGCCGACCTCTTCTTTAACTTCACGCATGAGGGCTTCTCGCGCTGTCTCGCCTTTATCAATTCCACCTTGTGGGAATTGCCATGCATTTTTGACTTTGATTCGCTCTCCGATGAGAATTTTTCCGTCAGGACGAACGAGGAGAGCTGCGGCATTCGGTCGGAAGTTATCCATGTGGAGAGAAGATAAAACAAATGATATACTGGTTAGGAAGACTAATATGATGACGGAAGCTTTCTCGAATAGGAGTGTTCATCATGGATTCATGAAGTTACTCTTACGAGTATGAGCATTATGAAATCATTAGGCATTATTCTTTTGAGTTTAGTCTGTGCATCTGGCGCTTTCGCGCAGGAGACAGACGTGAACCCTCGTCTCTGGGAGGCAAAAGTTCCAGGTGGTGAGTATGTTGTCGCGCTGAGTAGGATTACTTCAGTGAGCGTTCACAGTTATTTACTAGATGGAGGACTCGTTGTCACAGAAGTCACTGTCGACACAGAAGGAGCCTCCCAAGCACGCTTCTATCATCTGGAGCCAGTCAGCGCAGAGTCTCTCAATGCTGTGACGACAGCTCTCGAGCGAATCCAGGATATAGCGGATACAGCGACAGGGCGCGTGGGGCTAGATGAGCATACAATGGTGCAGAAGAAATACCCACTGACCACGCATTCCAAAACGATCGAGTATCGCCTCCATACGAGAGAATCACTTTTGAAGCTCTATGACAGTGCGAAGAAGTCTTTCTCCTCAGGACGGGGGAGAAGGTATGTGGTGAAGTGAGCAAAGTTCCCGCAAAAGGGACGCCGCGCTTACTTTAAAAGTCCTCTACGTGATCGACACAGAACTTAGACCACGTTTCGAGGCGATCATAGAGGTCTCCCTTGAGTTCATCGAGCGTGACAAATCCAAGATTCGCGAGAGAGTCTTCATTCGAAGTCACTTGATCAGTCTCCAGTTCGAATAGGTGAACCACGCCGAGGTGCACTTTTCCCACCTCGTTCGAGTCATCATTGAGGATAGCGACGATCTTTTGTGAAAAGCCGCCTTGAATGTCTAATTCTTCTTCTATTTCGCGTGCGACACCTGCGACGTAGGTCGCGTATCCTTGGTGCTGTTCTCCAGCATCGATCGGGTTAATGTGTCCGCCGATGCCGACTGAGACAGCCGCATGGAGCCGAGACTCTCCACCTGACTTACCACGCGTGTAGTGTAGATAGCGATCTCCATGGCGGAAGATGCAGTAGGGGATGAGCTGCTTATGGCTGGGATCGTCTTCTGCTGCTTCCCGATCCATGAAAAAGTTCTTCTCTGGATTGATCAGCTCGGAAATGTAGGACTCGGTATCTGTCGAGATTCCTTGGAATGAGCCGATCGAGTCAAACAGGCTGCGCGGAATAACGAGGATTTCTTCACCATTGTAGCGGGACATGGTGAAGAGGGGAATGTGTAGAGAGGAAAGAGTCAAGAGGGCACTACTCTGACTGTGCCTTTATCCATGAGATCACCTTCCCGTGGTCACCATCTGCAGCCCATACATGTCTCAGAAAGTCTGCAGGATGAATATCGCCGTGCGTTTTGAGAAATCTCCGGTCGCCTCCACAGAGGAACATCAGATCAGGGTCAAGTTCTCCACGGAGCTTAGCCTCAGCCTTGTGAATAATGCG
>CALFDI010000326.1 GCA_937952875.1 uncultured Verrucomicrobiales bacterium | reverse complement strand
ACTGGAGATATGAGTAAAATCGCCCGCGAATCTGAAAAAATCCTGCCAGACTTCAAAGGCCAAGAAAGCCTACACACCTCTGTCCGAACACTCATTAAATACGCGAACGAACAGAAATAATCAGCATGCAAGAAGACCTCGCGCAGCTCATCTCAAACATCCGAGAAGAACAACGACTCGCCGCAGCGCAACACCGCACACTTTGCAGTAAAGACTTAGCTGATCGCCGAGAGAGCTGTCGCGCCCTAGGCCCACTCAAGATCGTCCACATCGATCACGAAAAAGGACTCATATTATTCGATCCTCCTGAAGAAGACTTCTCACTCTTTAGTTACGATCAGCCTCTCCGACTCAGTCGAGACAGTCCTCTCACTGACTATATTGATGTGCATTTCAAAGGACTAGAACAAAAGTATTTCGCGGTCTTTTCAAAAAACACGCATGACCTATCCCTTCGCCATACATCTGGTTGGACCTTAGACGAAGACCTGATTGATCTCAGTCATCACCTGATCGAAACAGTAGAAGAATTAGCCAATTCTGAACATGGTCGAGACACCGTTTATCCCGCACTTTTTCGAGATCTCCCACCCATACTCGATAATGAAATCTACAGCGACACTCTGGATAGCCTAGAGTCGAATGTAGATCTAGAAAAGCCGCTAAATTCATCACAAGAAGATGCCATCGCAACGGCAATGGCTCAACAGTGCCACCTCATACAGGGCCCGCCAGGCACAGGAAAAACTCAAGTCTTAGCCAAAGTCGTCGAACAACTTGTCGAGCAAAACAAGAGGATCTTCGTCACAGGGTTTACCCATCGCTCTATCAATAATGCTCTACGGAAAATATACGATGTAATTGGAGATCACTGTCCTATCGTTAAAGTGAGTCGCTTTGCATCACTCGAAGGCGATCAACCATTCGACAGTGTAGAATACCTGCGCGATGTCAGCTTCGATCTCGAAAACGGTCCTTTCATCATAGCAGGCACACCCTTTTCCCTACGCACGAAGCGCCTCCCAGACCTTCAATTCGATCATGCACTCTGCGATGAGACGAGCCAGATGAGTATCCCTCTCGCTATGATGTTGATGCTACGAGCTGATCATTGGACCTTCTTTGGCGATCACGCCCAGCTCCCACCGGTTAGCCTTTTACATTCAGACCCATTAGATGCGTCTGTATTTAAACGCCTCGCTGATCGCTGTGAACCATCACTCCTGTCAGTCACATACCGCATGAACAAACAGCTCACTCTCTGGCCGAGCGATAAGTTCTATTCAGGTGAACTCACAGCCCACAGTGATCACCGCTTTTGTCCTCTGGGAGACATGAATTCTCTTCTCCATCCTGAGCGATCTCTTCATCGAGTTGTGAGTTATGAAACTGGGAGTTTATCAAAGAATGACGACGAATGTGATCGTATCTGTGAGCTCATAGACGCACTCCTACACTCAGGCCATAAGCCATCCACTATAGGTGTCGTCACTCCCTTCCGCTTGCAAGCCGCAATCATTCGACGAAGGCTTTCTAAACATAAAGACGCTCAACACATCACTGTCGACACGGTCGATCGATTCCAAGGCCAAGAGAGAGAAATCATTTTTTATAGCTTTTGTGCAAGTGATCCGCTTTTCATTGCCAAGATCGAAAATTTCCTCTTTCAACAGCATCGCCTCAATGTCGCTGTTACTCGCGCGAGGAGTAAAGTGATCATTTTTCATTCTCAAGAGATCTACGATCACTGCCTAACACGAGCCAAAGACGGCTCGGAGCCAGCCTCACTCTTCCTTAGCCTAATGGATCAATGTGATGCACCTGATCCATCGATACTCGCTCCTTCTAATGGCCATTTCTTATCCTAAAACGCTCGGCCAAGTCAGCCAAGCAGTCGCTAAGGCCCACCGTGCATTAAAACAGTTACCAGATGATTACGAAATTTGGGCCGCATTAGAAACATCACGTGCCTCTTCAACCGCCAAACGCCCACCCTTCCTTGTCGTATGGAAAAAGCGATATGGCTTCCTAGTTCATGTCGCGCCTACTAAAGACACAATAGCTCGCACAGCATTTGATAACCAACTCTTTCAAGACAATGAAACAGTCACACTCGAAACTCTCGCAGCAGAGGAAGAGTCCGACCTCGTTGCTTTTTCAAAACAGATCACACAGGACCTCGATGCGGAACTTCCTCTTAAACGCCTTATACTCTTCCCTAACGTCCGCGCCAACACACTCGATACCCTTCGCCTAGCGAAAGAACGCGGAAACGACCTACACTTTCTCTCATTAGATTCAGTCTCAAAAGAAACATTCAGTGACTATTTCGAAGGTCTCGTAGATGACGAACTTCCAGAGCCTAGCTTCTTACATCTGAGGCGGTCATTTAACCCTGAGAGTATTGTCCCTTCCTCTTTTACAACATCACCAGAAGATACGACGGCGCGACTCACAGAGTATTTGTTAGATTCAGATCAAGAATGGTGTGCTAAGAACAATCTCCACCTTAATGCTGACTGCGAGGCTGCCCTCTTAGCAAGTTCGGCACAGGCTAAAGACTTCCAATGCCAACTCGTCTCAGGTGTAGCAGGTAGCGGTAAGTCTCTAGTGCTCATCTATCGCGCCTACTTCAGTGCTGAGATTAACCCGAATGCGCGCATCTTAGTTCTCACCCACAATAAACCTCTCAGCCTGGAACTTAAACGGCGTCTGACAACGCTAGCACACGGTAATCCGCGTGTAGATACACACACATTCTTCCAGCTCGCCGCACGTCACTGTCCGAATTATCCTTCGGATATTCTTGGACCATACAGTTGCAAACGAATGATTAATAACATTCTTCGTGATCAACCGAACATTTCGTTTTCTTCGGAATTCATCCTCGATGAGATCAGCTTCATCAAAGATAAC
>CALFDI010000325.1 GCA_937952875.1 uncultured Verrucomicrobiales bacterium | reverse complement strand
GCCTTCTTTGCTTTCGCCTAAGGCATGGCCATTTCTCACAGGTGCCGTTTTAGGATCAACTTTCGCCCATTTGGTATCGAGCGTGTAGGTCAGTCCGTTATGGCCGAGGACTCCTGGCTTAGAGGAAGGCTGAGTAGAACTCTTCTGATCGGCTTCATTATGATCAGGGTGAGCGGATAGGATGAGGCTGCTACAGAGGCTCAGAGCGAAGACTAGTTTCATGAGAGATTGAGAAAAAATGATTATTGTTTTAAAGCGCGCCGCAGCTCTTCTGCTGCGCCTTTCGGGTCTGGAAGTGTCGGTGTCGGCGACTGGGAGTCGTCTTGTGATTGATCTGCTTCGAATCCTTCAAATTGACTCTCATTCATCTTAGGCGATGGAGGGCTAGCAGGGATTGCGCTCGGCATAGGCGTAGAGATGGCCTTCAGTGAGGCGCTCGCTGACGGACCAGACTGCGGAAGCGGGGTTGCAGGCATAAAGCCCGCCGCGTCCTTAGCTGCAGATGGCAGCGTTGAGCCTCCTTTTGCAGGCGTTTTGTTTTCAGTCGCCGCTTTTTTAGGCGCATCGCCTAAAGGCTGGATTTCATCAGCCATCTTGACGCGATTTTTCATGACATCGCGCACGGTTTCTTCATCTGCTTCGGATAACTTAAGCGTATTCGCCAGCTTCTTCGGCTCGCTAAAGACATTTGCTAAGCCCTCTTCATTACGCTGGCGTTCCAGCTTCAGCTGTTTTTCCAGTTCAGCCTGCTCGAGAAGGAGCCTACTTTCATTCGCGCGGTGAGTATCGATTTCTCGCTGACTGATCGCTAGGCGCTGACGAGCCTCATCCGTGCCATCGAGTGCAGTCGTGAGCCTTTCCTCCAGGCGCGATACCTTTAGCCTATGGCTCACTCCCATAGTGATCCATGTCACTAAAGCCCCAGATAAAAACCCTGCAGCAGGGAGAATATAGGGCATCCATTCATCAGATTGAGCCAGCCATTGATCGATTTGGTTCATAGTCAGAAGATTGTCGCTTGCAGATAATGACGAACGAGCTTTAGTCCAAGCTGTAAGTCGCGGCGCTATTCACGCCCGTAATTGTAGAATCATCAAACGAAAAACACATTATGCCTCACACACTCCCTGAACTTAGCTACTCGCTCGACGCTCTCGAGCCACACATCGGTGCAGACACTATGGGTATCCACCACGGTAAGCATCACAATGCTTATGTCACTAACCTCAACGGTGCTCTCGAGGGCACAGATCACGCTGAGAAATCTCTCTGCGAGCTTTTAGGTAATCTCTCTGCTCTCCCTGCAGATAAGCAAGGCGCCGTGCGCAATAACGGCGGTGGTCATGCGAATCACAGCCTCTTCTGGAAAGTCATCGCCCCAGGTGGTGCCTCTGCTCCATCTGGTGAGCTCGCAGCAGCGATCGATGCTGCATTTGGCTCATTTGACGCATTCAAAGACGCCTTCGCTAAGGCAGGAGCGACTCGCTTCGGCTCAGGCTGGGCATGGCTCATCGCAGACTCTGACGGTAGCGTCAAAGTCGCCTCCACAGCGAATCAGGATAATCCATGCATGGGTGAAGCCATCGCTGGATGCTCTGGTAAAGGCATCCTCGCACTCGACGTCTGGGAGCATGCGTATTACCTCAATTATCAGAACCGCCGCCCAGATTACATCAGTGCATTCTGGAATGTCGTGAACTGGGATGTCGTGAGCGAAAACTACGCTGCGGCGAAGAGCTAATCTCCAGATTTTTTGATTTTTCAAAAGCTCGCCTGCAGATGTAGGTGAGCTTTTTTTCTTAAGGGCACCTCCGGTAACTTGCTTTCATGAAACAACTCCTCCATCAGCTCTTCGTGAAGGCCGAAGAGGTTATCGATCACTTTCGTCCTGGGCGCACCAGTGATCCATCTCTCATCCACATCGATAATTACCACGGCTATGCGAATCGTCACACAGTCATCCTACGCGGACGCGCGCTGGAGGGGAAAGAGGATTGGACCTTTCATCCCTCCGACTCCGGCTGGAAGAACTTCCGAGGCATCGCGCGCTACTGGTTCACCCGCGAAATCCCCTTCATCACAATCGAAGGCCATGTCTACGGCCAACCGTTTTCTACGATCACAGACGAAGAAGGCTACTTTCGTATAGAAATTCCGCGACCTCCAGAGCTTAGCACGAACGAACGGTGGCAGCCGTTTGAGACTCATCTGTCCGGGCAAAGCCGAACCTTCCCAGGCCAGATCCTCGCCTCATCAGAGAGCGCAGATCGCCTTATCATCAGCGATATCGATGACACAGTCATCGCCACAGGAGCCCGCCAGATCTGGCAAATGGTTAAGACCACGCTTCTAAAGAATATGCACACACGAGAGACCTTCGAAGGCGTCTCAGACTTCTACGAGCAACTCATCTCTAAGAAAAACAATCCATTCTACTACGTATCGAGTAGTCCATGGAACCTACGAGCCTTTCTCAACCAAGTTTTCGAAATAAATCACATCCCCCTCGGCCCTGCCTTCATGACGGACTGGGGACTCGATAGCACTAAGCTCCTCAAAGACGGGCATGGAAAACATAAGCGCAATGCCATCGAGCATCTCCTACGCTTCCACCCAGAACTACCCTGTATCCTCATAGGTGACAGTGGAGAAAAAGACCCCGAAATCTATAGTAGTCTCGTCGATGATTACCCAGATCGCATTTCAGCTATCTATATTCGAGATGTTGCTGACACCACACGTGATGAAGAAGTCCGCCAGCTCGCTCAAGAGTGCGAGAAAAAGCACGTTCCTCTCATTCTGATTTCAAAGACTGCAGAAGCCATCGCAGATGCCCGAAAAAGAGGTTTCATATAAGAACATCGCTTTTTCTGCTCTCATCGTGTTTAATTTCGCGAAATAAAATGAACCCCTACGCACCGCCAAAGTCAGATCCCGAGCAAAAGGTCTACGCAAAAAATCCGCGCGGCTACGAACGATATAAGAAATACATCGTCCTCACGCCTCCACTGGTGGTTCTCCCCCGTCGCTGCATATATACGAATAAAGAAGACAACCTTCACATCTACGAATCCCTCGTAAAATCGAAAAGCGAACGTTGCTACGTCAACTTCTGCGTAGATAAAGCAGAACTTCTTCGCAGACGTATACGTGACACAGTATTATGCCTATTCGCACTAGCGTTCATTTTT
>CALFDI010000324.1 GCA_937952875.1 uncultured Verrucomicrobiales bacterium | reverse complement strand
CTTCACCCGCTTTGAAGAAAACATTCCCCACGACCTCATCCCCCATATCTTCATCATCTGATAAGATCGCAGCACGTGTATAGACCTTCGGGATACAGATGATGTGGTGAAAGAAATTGTGCTGAATTCTATTCGCCCAGCTCGTAAAGGAAGCTCCCTGATAAATTGTCCCGCCATCCCCTTCTTCTATACCCGAATTAAAGATCTCGTTACGCTCTAGAAGATTCTCAGGACCATTCACCGTGATAATCTGTCCGTTATGATTATGGCAGAGGTTGTTTCGAAAGATATTCCCTGCTCCTTTCATCCCGCAGACTCCACCATAGAAGCTTCGTGAATAGAGCTGAGTAAAGTGACAGTTCTCGATGAAATTTTTTCCATGAATGATCTCCGTGGCTGTCGCTGAACCGCCATAAAGGCGGCAGCCAAGATCGCTATCGTAGATATCACAGCTCAGCATCCCATTATTTTTACCATCTATAATGTTTATAACCGTTAGAGGGCTAGCGATATTCCGAATCGTGCAGCCTTTTACCCGATTCCCTGTGCCACCTTTTATACTAATGGCTCCATCCCCATTCCTCCCGCGGCCTAGGTTCTCGATCGTTATTCGCTCTATAGAGACATAATCACACTGACTGAGGTGAAAGGCTTCGGGTCCGTCCCACAGACCAATCACTGACTCAGCCCCCAAGGGACCTGAAGGCCATATGTAAAGCTTCCTCGAATCAGGATTATAGTGCCATTCTCCAGGTTCATCGAGTAATCCAGGAAGATCTTCTAAATAAACTCGGCCAATTTTTGTCGGACGAGGGAAACCATATTTCGTGCCCTCTTGTAACTTGATCACACTGCCATCCCCAGAGGCTAAATGGAATTCTTCTTTCAACCAAGCGGCCCCCAAATATCCCTTCAGCATCCCTGTGTTGAGTTCAGCTATCTGCTGACTCAGATCTATGCTAGGAGCTGGCTTAAGACGTATTTTTACGCCTAGCGGCTTTTGCTTCGTTCCTATAGCCTTGGCTTTATCTCGTTCGAGAGTCTTAGAGACATAGGAAAAGCCAACATTTGGGAAACGAGCCACCCTGAGCATCTTGCCTCCAAAGCTCATCTGAGCATCTGGTGACGCGAGACCTTTCGACAGCTCGCCTTCAGGTATCGTAGCCACCACAACTGAATCATGTGCATTCTTTGGGAGTAAGGCTTTATCTTCAGCATCTGGTTTCCGGAACAGACGAAGATCAACGTTACGATTCCCATCTAAAATCGCTCTTTCACCTGGAGCAGAGCTGATTCGCAATGGTTTCTCAGCCGTTCCACTATCGCGAAAATCGATTCCTATCGTTTCCTTCAATTCATAACGTCCACCACGGAGCCAGACATTCACCTGAGTTTTCTCAGAGATAATGCCTTTGTCTCTATAATCACGAATTGCCTCCAATGCGGCCTCCACCGTCCGTTTAGGCTTCGCCTTCGTTCCGAGATTCGAATCGTTCCCCCTAGGATGGATATAAATGTTCGCCTCATCCTCTTCAGCGTAAAGCTGTGAAATGGAGGAGCTGAAAAAAGAAATGACTAAAAGTCGAAGAAACAAAGACATAATCTAAGAGGAAACGTATAAATATGGTCGTTTCTTAAACAGAAAAAACGAAAAAAGACACTCCCTCTAAAAGAGAGCTCTCGGAAAGCCTCCACTGCTTGACAAAAGTCGTCGCAATCACAAGGCTCCGCAGCATGCTCAAGGCCGGAATCGTCGGGATGCCAAATGTTGGTAAATCCACTCTTTTTAATGCTCTCACACGCACTCGTAATGCAGAAGCAGCTAACTATCCATTTTGCACAATCGATCCAAATATTGGAATGGTCTCTGTGCCTGACGAACGCCTCGATGTGTTGTCGAAAATGTCTAACAGCACAAAGTGCATTCCGACAGCCATCGAATTCGTAGACATCGCAGGTCTCGTCGAAGGCGCCTCCAAAGGAGAAGGCCTAGGAAATAAATTTCTCGCAAACATTCGCGAAACGGATGCTATCGTCCAAGTCATCCGTTGCTTTGAAAATGATGACATCATTCATGAGCTAGGCTCGGTCGATCCCACGCGCGACATCGAGATTATTAATTCTGAACTTATTCTGGCTGACATAGCCGCTCTTGATAAACGCAAAACGTCTCGCGTAAAAAAAGCGAAGTCTGGAGATAAAGAGTCAAAGGCAGAAGTCGAACTGATCGACAAGCTCCTCCCTCATCTCGACCAAGGGAAACCTGCTCTCACAGCTGACTTAAATGATGATGAGAGAAAACTGATGCGTGACTTCTTTCTCCTATCTTCCAAGAAGACGCTCTTCGCATGTAATGTGAGCGAAGATGAACTCGCTGCTGCTGTCGAAAATCCAGATGCCCATCCGCTCGTATCGCAGGTCAAAACCTATGCTGCTGAGAGCCATGGAGCAGAAATCGTAGTGATCTCAGCACGTATCGAAGAAGAACTCATCGAGCTAGACGGTGACGACGCCCAAGAATTTCTCGCAGATATGGGAGTCACAGATTCTGGCGTATCAGAACTGATTAAATCCGTTTATCACCTGTTAGGCCTCCGCACATACATCACTACTGGTGAGATGGAGACTCGCGCGTGGACCATCACTGCTGGAGATAAGGCGCCTGCAGCCGCCGGCGTTATCCATGGAGATTTTGAACGTGGATTCATTGCCGCAGAGGTCATGCATTATGATGACTTCACAGAATTAGGAAGTAAGTCTGCTTGCCGTGATGCAGGAAAACTCCGCATCGAAGGTAAAGACTACACGGTCGAAGACGGTGATATCATTGAATTCAGATTTAACGTCTAATTCTATTCGCTCGGCTCATCAGGCACACGGCCTTCTAGAAAATAAAAGGCTCTTGGACCGTTGCTAGGCACATTTATCAAAGCTTGTCCTACATCACGAAACACCTGGAATTCGTCTTCTATAGGGCTTGGTGGAGTGACTAGGTCAGAGTTCACTAATATTCGATACTCGCGATTACTAGAATGACCAAAAGTGAGCTGCCACTCATTCGCATCAGACGCCGGCAGAATTCTGAGAGAAGGCCTAAGAGCCGCATTTGTCAGCGCCTCGACACCGAGTAATTCATACTCTGTGCGATCATTGACGCCATCTTGATCAAAATCTCCAGTGCTATCTGAAAGGCCAGGTATCAGATCTTCTAAAGCATCTGGAAGGCCGTTGGAATTAGCATCGATTCGAAACTGTCTTTCTGAAGCACCACGATCTAATCGATTTCTCACATTACGGGGGAAATCACTCCCCCTCTGGTCATAGTCGGGAATAGTAATGCCAATCGCCTCGCTCTCAGTAGGTCCACCATCGATGGCAGGGCTCCCAATAAGAGGAACATGACTACGAGTCTCCCCTCCATAAAAGCCCAGCACGCTGAGCTGTGGATTAGAGATCCCATACTCACTTGAGTCTTGCCGATTCGCAGAATTATTTAAATTCGTATTCGTTACCGTCCCAAATAAATTGAAGCCATCATCTCTGTAGTTCAGCTGGCGATTAGGAGTCTCATCGAGATCCGAATTCCCATTCCCTGCGACAATGCAGTTGTAAAATGAAAGTGTGCCCGAACTTAGACTAGAGATTCCAGCTCCTTGTCCCATCCCTGTCGGAGCGGCATTCCCTGTAATAGTGCAATGCTCGAATGTAGCAGTGCCACTGACATTCGCAAAAGCACCTCCGACGCTATACCCCTGTATGCCAGTATTTCGCCCAACAATATTCTGCGACACTGTGCATTGCCGTAGCACGATTGAGGCACTTGCATAAACGCCGCCTCCGCCAGATGAGCGATTTAACGTTTCATTTTCTGTAATCTCACAATTCTCTAGTAGTAAAATAGAACGCGATCCTACTCCTCCACCTTCAGCAACTGATCCATTCGTTGTATTTCCTACGATTCGAGAATTCCGAATCGTAGCATTTCCGAACTCAGTGTATACACCACCACCCTGTGAAAAACCTCCTACTGTGCTATTATTTGCGATCACGCATGAATCGATAAGTAGAGTGCCACCTGAATGAAAAATGCCGCCACCATCTGCGTTTTGGCTATTATTACCACTTCCGTTTAACGCAGTCGCCAGACCTCCTCTTATGTGACAGCGAATGATCTCACAGGCACCAAAAATTCGGACATTAGCTCCGCCCAGCGTGCTCTGACCGTTTTCAATCGTTAATCCTTCTAAGCGATGAGGCTCAGCCGATGTCGAACCTGTCAGAGAAAGCACTCGATTCGCATTCCGCCCCGATAAATGAAGCACGTTCCTTCCTGGACCGATCATCTGAAGAGGAGCTGTCACTTCTAAAGGTGAAAGAAGAGCAATCATGCGAACAGTGCCGTCAAAGAAATTCAACGAACCATTCTCACCTTGGGAAAATGTAATGACATCAGAGTCTGAGTCTTGATTAGCCTCAGCAATGGCAGCTCGTAGTGACCCTATGCCCGCATCCTGGGTATTCTCTACGAGTATTGTTTCAGCTAGGACTGCAACTTGCGCGCATAGACAGAGATAAATAATGAGGCAAACTCTATGCATTCTGTTAAGATGCCACTACCCAGATTTTATTCTCTGTTTATTGTTAGATTCTTGTTCTCGAGCGTGCTTTGAAACACTTCATGTGCGCCCAGAACGGGCGCACACAAATGATACGTTTATCGTTGTTATTCGGCTTGGCGTTACTTGCAGTGCAAGTGTTTGGAAAATTGTATGACTCTTGATCTGATTATAAACTAACTGCTAACCCTCCGTTTTTTTAGCCATATTTTTTCCTCTATTTTTCTAAGGAGCTTCGGCAAATGGATTTGCTGCATTTCGCTGAGCGACCTCTTTAGACATCCATACCCATGGATCATTTCCTTTCTCTGTGAAGACAGCGACGCCGATGACGCCTACATTTCGACTCGTTCCGTGCTTTAACTCAGAATAAGACGCATTGACTGAAGAGAATCGGAATTGCGCCACTTCAGTTCTGCTCGTGCGGAAGCCTTCGACTTCAAGTGTCTTACCTGGTTCTATAATGTAACCACGCTTGCGAACGCTAGCAGGCTTCCCGTCCATCACATCTAGCCCATCCACACTGAGAACCACTTCAGCACGTGCTCTTGAAT
>CALFDI010000323.1 GCA_937952875.1 uncultured Verrucomicrobiales bacterium | reverse complement strand
TGCCAGTGAAAGAATACGCTATATTTTTTTACCGAAAAAGCCCCACTAGATCTTTCTAGTGGGGCTTGGTGATTATTTTTACAGGGGCGGGACGCCCCTGTTCCTTATTTTTTGAAGGGGACGACGGCGGGGTCTTTGGTGAAGTCGCCGCGGGCAGTGGTGACCATGGCTTGGCACTGGGCGCGTAGCATATTGAGAGTGTTTGCGTGCTCGGGGGCGGCGGCTAGATTTGTAAGTTCGCCCGGGTCGGATTGGAGGTCGTAGAGTTCTTCGTAGACGGGCTTTTCGCCTTTGATGGTCGCATCTAGGAAGTCGCGATACATAGTGCGCATGGCTGGGGTAACCTCATAGATCTTCTTCTTATTCTTCATCTTTTCTACCCACGGGGCGCGGGAGTTTTCGAAGTAGCGAATGTATTTATAACGATCTGTGCGGACGCTTTCGCATCGCGGATTACCAAAGACATTTGACCAGAGATTTTCTGCGAAAGCAAATTCACGCACGTAATCCGTTTTCCCTTCGATGACGTTTGTGATGTCTTTGCCTTGCATTTCTTTCGCCGGCGCGAGGCCAGCGAGAGTCATGATCGTAGGAGCGACGTCGATAGACTGAACGAGCGCATGTGAGCGCTGACCGTTTCTCTCTTCAGGAAGACGCGGGTCGTGAATGATCATGGGAACGCTAAGGCAGGTCTCGTAATTCAGGGATTTTCCCTTGAGACCTTCTTCGCCAAGCATGAGACCGTGATCTGATGTGAAGATGATGATCGTATTCTCAGCGAGGCCGAGTTCTTCGAGCTGTTGGCGAATTCCACCGACCATGAGGTCGATCCCAGTGATGGTCTGATATTGGCGCAACATGCGCTCGCGTAGTTCCTCTGGTGTGTCGCAGTAATCATAAATGTTCTGCATGAATTCCGAGTAGAGGACATCTTTGGGTAACTTTGGCTTCTTGAGATCGGCCTTTGCTACGTAATTTGTAGGAAGTGGGATCTGGTCTTTCTGATCACGATATGTGGTGCGATACAGTTCAGGATCTGTCGGGTGCATCTTCATGGTGCTAGTAGCAGCTCCGTGAGGCACGTTCAGACAGATGCTGAGGCAGAATGGCTTATCTGCTGGGCGGCTTTCCAGAAAGGTCTTTGCTCCTTCGATGAAAGTGCCTCCGAGGAAACCTTTCACACCCTCATGGACGACTTCGATCTGAGTGTCTGCCTGGGCGTGCTCAAAGATGTCGTGATGCTTCTTTGGGTAGAACTTGATGTGACCGTGACCAGCATACCAGTAGTCGAAGCTCTTATCGATGATCCCTGTTCTGTAGCCTTCTTTCCCGATCGGGACGTGATTTTTCCCGACATAGCCAGTGAAGTAACCGGACTTTCTCAACTGCACGGGATAGCTCTTTTCCCAAGCTTCAGCTGCCATTGCCGTTCCTGAGTTAAAGTTCACGCCATGCTTCCTCTCATACTGGCCAAGGAAATAACAGGCGCGGGAGGGCGTGCAAATTGCACTGGTGACGGAGGCGTTCTCGAAGATAACGGATTCCTTCGCCATCTCATCTATGTGAGGAGTTTTAACGAAGGTATTGCCATAGATAGGCAGCGAGTCCTTCCGCTGATCATCTGTTAAAATAAAGATGATGTTAGGGGGCGCAGCATGCGCGAGGACCAGAGACGAGAGAAGTAAGAAGAGGATCTTCATCCCAGACTGATACTCTCGGCATAGCCATCAGTCGACGGTTTTTCTTGTCTTAGCCAATGGTCGAGGCGGGCGATGATCTGAGCAGTGTCCTTCTTATCCCGGAAGCTAGAGATGGTGATGGGCTTTTTGCCTTCATGAAGTGCGAGCGTAATCTTAAATTGGGCAGAACTCCCAGATTGACCGCTTTTCTTTTTCTTCACTTCATCTACCTCAGTTGCTCTCACGGCAACTTCTCTACCGTAGCCGAACCATGTTCTCCTAACCGTTAAGAGGTCAGCCTGAAGGCGCGTATAACTCCTATATCCTAATGTGGCGATGGCAGCTATGATGATCAGTAAGCCAACTCCACCGAATACATAGGGGAAAAAGAAAGGAACATCTCCTGAACTTTTCCCTGACTTCGCAATCTCTTCAATCGCCGGAACAAGATCAAAAATAAGAGCTCTCAGCCCATCATGCATGATCGCACCTGCGAGGGCGAAGATAGATCCGAATAGGAATAAGCCGAATGCGCCGCTCCCTCGCTGCTTCATCTCCCAGCCTGAGGATGATGGAGAAATGCTCATCGATCTTGTCTTATACACCTGAGAGAGTGAGACGTCTGACGTGTCTATATCTACTAGCTCTAGATTGGCTATCTCACTCACTCCTTTCCCAATGTGCCGCTCTTCATCACTCCCTAAAAGATCGAGAAAAGCGCAACGGAGCCAGAGGCGTGATTCTTCATCAAGCGAGCTCCCTAAACTGACCTTTTTTCCGCCTAGCTCTTCTAACACTATTCCATACACAGGTTTCTCATTCTGTTTATAAATTTCACGAAAATCGCATTCGATCCGCTTACTTCGATCAAGGATAGTTGTCCGTCCAAGACCGAGGACTCCTCTACGGACGGTGATTTTTCCGCTGCTGACCCTAACCTCCGTCTTTCCGAATGTGATGTATAACCCTAGCAAAAAAAATGCTCCTCCGGCTAAGAGAAATGGCAGTAAGAACAGCGGAACGAACCACTCGAGTGGCTTGCCATCTTGATCTGTTCCACTCCCCGTCAGCATAAGGATCAGTATGAAAAATGGAATCCCTCCAAATAGACTGCCGAAGAAGAGAAAAAAGTTCAGGCGGCGAGACCCACGTATGACATAGCCTTCGCCCGCCCGCATAGCTGAGAGCTTTGTGATACGTTTACTAGGTGAGGCTGAGTTCATATCTGAATAATTTCTGATCTGAGCGATCGCTCCAACTACAAAACTGATTCATTTCACTCATTGCACTATTCTGACATGCGGTAGAAGCTACTGCATCTATGAAACCTGAAAGAGACATTGAAAAAGAATACCCGACTGCACAATTCGTGGAAAAGTTACGACGCCTCGCTGACTGTCTAGAAAAAGGAGAGCAGTTTGAAATCCAGATTGCTGGAGAAAGACTCTACGTGCCTGTGCGAGCTACGTATAACATAGAACATGAGCGCGAAGATGGTGAGCACGAGATCGAATTCCAGATCAAGTGGAAGGACGAATAGTCCATTCCGCTAGAAACCAAAGTGATCGAACTCGTGACCTAGATTATCATCGGTTATGAGCTTCTGATCACGGGCTGGCACATGCCACTCATTATACTGAAAGTCCAGTAAGGTATCTTTTGTGAGTATGCGGCGCTCTGTCGGCACGGTCAGATCATCTACGGTGTCTATCATCGAGACGATCTGATCAATATCCTCTGCACTAGGTAAGACCTTCTGACCATCTATCTCGTAGTTCGCCAGAGTCGCTCTCCAGCGTTCTTTATTAAATTCAATCGGAGCATTACTTGCGACGACGTTATTTAAGAGCAAAATGCAGTCTGGGAATACTTCTGCGGCTGTCTTAGCAGCACGATCTGAACCTGTGGCATTGAAGTGATAGATACCACCTGGCTTCAGGTGGTTTTTCACTTGGCTCATGAACTCGTGGGAGAGTAGCGAGGTCGCATGCTCTCGGAAATGGTAAGTGGAATTCGCGATGATTGCATCGAACTTGCGGTGCCTATTGATCGTCATCCAGCGCCGGCCATCATCGGTTATGATTTCGACCTTTGGGTTCGTGAGAATACTTTTTACCGCGTCGAATTCAGGGATCACGCGCTCAGCATAGGCTGAATTGATCTCTACAGCTGTTATCTTTTCGACATGAGGATTATTCGCTAAGATCTGCGTCCATGTGCCGCCGGAGAGGCCGATGACGAGAACCTCCTTTGGAGCCTCATGCACGGCAGAGAGGAAATATGGTCGCACCATCCAGTCACCAGGCTTGAGCTCGGTAGACAGATGCCCATCGAACATACCACCACCGTAAATGTTCTTTTTCTGATCTACTGTGACGACGCCAAAGCGGCTTTCTACTACGAGATCGAATCGAGTCTCAGGAGTATACTCCCCTTTAAGCTGCAGCCTCTCCCAGAGACCTCCGAAAAGCCAAGTCGCAGCAGATACAAGACCGACACCTAATAGCACGCTGAGTCCTGCACGCATGACGAGG
>CALFDI010000322.1 GCA_937952875.1 uncultured Verrucomicrobiales bacterium | reverse complement strand
CTAGGATTTCCCAGATTTTTCTTTCTCATCCCTTCGTTCAACGTCTTGAACGAAGGGATTTTTTTGCTCTCGTTTAGAGTGAATACAGTGCGCGCACCATACTGCGGCTTTTTTCATTTGGCAGCACTGCTAGTTCCATTTGGTTCATGGTATAAGCGAAGCTTATCTGGTTTTCTGGATCTGCGAAGGCGTGACTCCCTCCAGCACCTGGATGACCGTAGGCTGAGAGGGATGGGCCGAACAGTTGACGGTCCTTTTTCCCATCTGTCACAGGATCTTTCATGAAGCCATGGGAAAATGCGGTGCTTTGCATCAAGACTTGATCTTCACCACTGGCGACCACGTTTTGAATAGAAGACCTCATCTTAGCAGAAAATATATCCGAACGAAGCGTAGCTGCGTAAAACTGAGCTAATGAGCTGGCTGTGCCCACTCCACCCATCGCAGGGAGACCAAGTGTCCACGCTTCCGGTTTATTCATATCCGCGACTGCGTGAAGGCCGCGCGGAGAGCTAAACGAACGACGTGTTAGTGTGCCTTCAGCATTGAATTCGCGGTAGAACCCACTCTGGAGATCTGATTTATCCATCTTCCCAGGGTAGAGGCGGGCGACTCTTGGGTGCTCTGCTTCAGGTAAGCCAATCCAGAGATCGAGACCTAAAGATTGTCGGATCAAGCTATCCCACATGGCTCCTAGAGTCTTCCCGGAAATCCGTCTCACACATTCATCTAGCAGGAAACCAAACGTCCTAGGATGATACCCATGCCCTTGACCGAGAAACCATGCCGGACGAGTCGATTCAATCGCCGAGATGACTGAACTGTAATCGAACACATCTGCACGCACATCTAAGGCAGGCAAGCCGCACTGATGACTCATAAGCTGAGCAAAGGTCGCATCATCGAGTGGAAACTCTGGCCATACCTCAGCGACCGAGCTTTCAGGAGTCAGCCCGTTTCTTTCTAAAACAGAGAGTAAAGTCATCGCTGCAGGTCCTTTAGTTGCTGAATAGACCGGCACTAAGGACTCCTCCGTCCACGGAGTCACTTGCTCCCTTTGGCACCAGCCCTGAGCTAGATTTAACAGGACTTCTCCAGACTGAATGATACAGAGTGATGCTCCTAGCTCACCGCGATCTGTGAAGTTCTTTTGGAATTCTTGCTCAACAGCGCTTAGCTGGTCAGGTGTCACTCTCTGCATACGCCGCATCTGTAACGACAATTCTCTAGAAACAAAAGATCGCTTTCCCCTGTTTCCAAATCACTCAACTTCCTTTAGTCTCTGAGTAGTGATAAGGCGTCTTCATCTTTTACGGAATCTCCGTAGCATTGTATTGGTTTTTTCCATCTTAGGAATCTGCCTATGTGTGGGCGGCGTATATTATCTGAATCAGATAGGGCTGACTCATGACTTGAGAAGTCGAGTGAGCCAAGAGCTGGAAAAAAGCGGAATATACGCAGACTTTTCTTCATTAAAGTTTGATCTCGTCCGAGGTGTCATAGCAGAAGATGTGACGCTTTATTCATCTGCCGAGACAGCTGATCCAGTCGCCAGTTTTGGACAGATTGTCATCAGTGTTGATAAGACAAAAGCGTTACGTGGAATCATCCGAATTGAACGCGTCCACCTCAAAGAAGGAGCGCTCATTGTGCCTCTTACGACAGCGGCAGAAAATGAAATTCTCCCCATAGAAAACATCAACGGTAAGGTTAGGCTCTACAACAAAAGAAACTGGGACATTCAAGAACTGCGCGGAAATATCGCAGGCATTGATCTAGAGATCAAAGGACTACTAGAACTTCCGAAAAAGACAGTCGAAGAAGACAAACCCAACAAACCTGACTCTGCATTCTCACAGCTAGCTTACACATTGACAGAAGAGATAGCTAATTGGGACTTCTCGGGAACGACTAATCCCCTCTTACGAGTGAACTTCGATGGAGCAATCGATAAGCCACAGCTCATCACTGCTGACTTCCAACTCACTGCACCACTTCTTAAGAAAGAAAACTACGCCATCAGCCAGCTGAAGATCAGAGGCTCTCTAGACGGGAGGCAGCTCGCTATTAGTGAATTCAAAATGACTGATGCGAGTGGCACTCTCGCATGCTCTGGCCACTATGATCTATCGAGAAAAGAAGGTGCTCTAGAAGTCGATAGCACACTCCATATACAGAACATGATCTACCACATATCTGGTAGAAAAGTCGCGCCTAACGTCCTCATCGAAGGAGCATCGAAAGTCACTGGGAACACAGTCTTTTCCCACTCCGGAGCAAAACCCGAAATTCAGATGACTGGCTCGACCGAAGCGAGCGATGTTACATTCAGCGGGCTTACCTTTAGCACAGCTCGTGGTGAATTCTCATGGAAAGATGGAGACTTTTATGTGCGAGACATTTTTTGTCAGAATGACAGGGGTGACCTAAGTGGCAGACTGCTCATGAAAGATGATACGCTTAGATATCGCATCGACTGTTCGCTTCCACTCGATTTCTTCCGCTCATCTTTTGAAAATGCTATCGTTCAGAAGATCATAGATCGATTCAAGTTCACATCATCGAGCCAATCCCTAATCCAAGCTGAAGGGACCCATTCACTCACAGATTCGGCACAGTTTGATCTCGTCGGCACGATTGATCTATCCTCATTCACTTATCGGGATATTCCCGTGAATCAGGTGAAGACTGATTTCACTGTGGATCAAGCTGCTGTTGATCTAAGGAAAATCCATCTCGACTTAGACTTTACAAACTCTGAGTGGAAAAAGAAATACGGAGGCCCCAGTAGTGGAACCATGTTAGCTGACCGTGTTGTAATCGACCTCCAAGACAACCTCGTCAATATCACACAGGCACGAGGGCAGGCATGGCCTCAGCTCGTTGTCGGACTATTCTCACCCAAAACTAACCGATTCATTGATCCTTACCGTTTTCACTCTCCACCTCAGATGGTGGGAAATGGCAGCTTTGATATACAGCAGCCTCCCAAAAGAACGGACTTCTCAGTCACTGCTAGCATTCCAGGGCGCACTGATTATGACTTCTTAGGAGAAACACTGCCTTTAAAGAATGTCGAAACAGCATTGAGATTTCGCTATCGAAAGACGGATATCCTACCGTCCAAAGCAACACTCTTCGGTGGACCTATTCGCGTTAATCTCAGCATCATTTCTCCTAAAGGTGAAGCCTCACAAATATCGGGTCATGCTGACTGGACTCAACTTGAAATGAAGCAATTAGCCTCAGCCTACGGCATTAAATCTATTAAGTCGGGATCAACAACAGGACGCTTTGACTTCAGTTTACTCGGAAATAATGCTAACACACTCCGTGGACTTGGAAATATAGGACTACAAAAGACAAATTTATTCGCTGTGCCTGTATTCGGCCCTCTCTCTCCTCTCATGTCTGGATTACTCCAAGACAAGAGGGCTGGCTATGAGCGCGCGAAAAATGCATCACTCACGTTCACCGTTAAGAAAGGCGTTATGTATTTCGATGATTTTGCCGCAGCAACGAGATCTCTCGTATTTACTGGAGATGGTGAGATTAATCTCCCGCAAAAGTCTATCCGTATGACAATCCGTATGAATGGAAAAGGTCTGCTAAGACTATTAAAAATCCCGCTTGCTCCTCTCATGGGACTCTTTCAGTTCACGGGCACCGGTCCATTGAATAAGCCTGTCTGGAAAAACACGCCATTCACTCAGCCACCCGCACGTGAGAACGCAGTTCTCATGCGCGAGCCACCCGTGGCTGAAGTCGTAGAAGAGCCTTAAGACGATTCCTAGTGCAGCAAATTATATGCAGAGACCAGCGCAGCTAAACCTGCTCTCTCAATCGATGAATCAAGACCTGCACCCCAGAGAGCAGACTCTCCTCCATTCGGCTTAAGCTGAATATAAGCAGCAGCATCAGACCCCGATCCACCTCGCACGGCATGCGATCTATAATCTGTGAGACCGAAGTCTTTGAGACCTTCTTTTTCTAACGCATGGACAAAAGCATTGATTGGTCCATTTCCTTCACCAGAGATCTGCTTACTCTCACCATTTAGTGATATCGTAGCGTGACACGAGACCGTTCCTGCATCTGCTGACAAGGAATACTCTAGTAGTTCGAGAGGTGTCTTAAGATTAGCAAAGTTCTCGTCGAATACTGCGCGAATCTCATCTGATGACAGCTCCTGGCCCAACTGATCCGCCAAGTCGTAAACGAGCTTACCTAC
>CALFDI010000321.1 GCA_937952875.1 uncultured Verrucomicrobiales bacterium | reverse complement strand
GTCATGAGATCGACTTCGCAGTGCACAGCCTGAAAGACGTCCCCACAGTTTTAGAGGAGCCTTTTGAGCTCGTCAGCTTTCTAGAGCGGGCTCCCGTTCGTGATGCCTTGATCACTCACGAGCACGGTGGCCTCGCGACACTTCCTCAGGGGGCGACTGTGGCGACTAGCTCCGTCCGCCGCGCTCGGCAGCTCCTTTTTCTCCGCCCAGATCTTAATATCGTGGATATCCGTGGTAATGTGACGACGCGCCTAGAAAAGCTCGCTGGTGATCCGAATATTCAGGGCATCATGCTTGCCGAAGCTGGGCTTCTTCGCCTCGACTACAAGATTGCGCAAGGATTCCGAGTCGCACATGAGACGCTTCATGCCGAATGCCTCGAGCCAGCGATCTTTTTGCCGGCGGCTGGGCAGGGGGCTGTGGCTATGGAAGTGAGAAAAGGCGACACTGCAATCACTGAAATACTGCAGAAAATTAACCACCTAGAGACTCAGATTCGGGTGATCGCTGAACGTGAATTCCTGCGCTTGTTAGATGCGGGCTGCCATACGCCTGTGGGAGTCTGGTCTAGGCTCACTGATGGTCAACTGACGATGAATGCGCGTGTGTTTAGCGAGAGCGACCAGACGGCTATGCCGACTCATTCCCAAGTTTCTGGAACAGATCCTATTGCGACGGGGCAGGCTCTCTTCAATGCTCTCACGTAGAGAATCTTCTCTAGAACTACTGTTTTTAAAAGTCTCACGTGTGCAGAAGCTGCGCCAGTGGGCTTGACCTCCTATCCCCATGGCTTATGCGTGTGGGCACGTATGAAGAAGACAGGAATTTGCTACTTGGTAGGTGCTGGTCCAGGTGATCCAGGCCTCGCGACTGTGAAATGTCAGCAGTGCATTCAGAAGGCTGATGTGCTCGTCTATGATGCACTGAGTAGTCCTAAGCTGCTTGACTGGGCTAAGAGCGATTGCGAGATGGTCTTCGTCGGGAAAAGAGCAAAAAACCATGCAATGCCACAGGACGAGATCAATGCGCTCATTGTCCGTGAAACTGAAGCGGGCAAATGCGTTGTTCGGTTAAAAGGTGGTGACCCTATGATCTTCGGGCGTGGTGGTGAAGAGGCGGCGGAACTCGCTGAGGCTGGCGTGTCTTTTGAAATCGTTCCTGGCATTTCTTCTACGATCGCTGGCCCTGCCTATGCGGGAATCCCTGTGACACACCGCGACCATTGCTCACAGCTCACATTATTTACCGGTCATGAAGACCCGACTAAGGCTGAGACAAGCATCGACTATGCCCATTTAGCGAAGACTCCCGGCACACGTGTCTTCGTGATGGGTGTCGCCCGGATTCGCTCAATTACGGAGTCTTTAATAGCTGGTGGTGAAAGTTCGGATACTCCGATGTCTCTAACTCGTTGGGCGACGACTGGTCGCCACCGGACGATTGTAGGCACAGTTGGGACTATGGCTGATATCGTAGATAAGGAAAATTTCAAAAGCCCAGCTGTTGCGGTGATCGGAGATGTCGTGACGGAGCGGGAAAAGATTAATTGGTTCGAATCTAAATCATTGTTTGGGAAACGTATCGTTGTCACGCGCACACGTGAGCAAGCTGGAGCGCTCAGCGTTGCTCTAGATGATCTTGGTGCTGATACAGTCGAGTTACCGACGATTCGCACAGAGCTGCCTGACGATCAGATTGAATTCGCTGCCATGGTCACAGATGTGCACACATATGACTGGGTTATTTTCACTAGTCCGAATGGGGTGAAATATTTCTTCGATGCCTTTTATGCGACTTATGCAGATGCCAGAAGCTTCGGTGGGGCACGTATCGCAGCCATCGGGCCTAGCACTGCGGCTAAGCTGAAAGAGTATCGCTTTACGACGGATGTGATGCCGGACGAGCATGTGGCTGAAGGTCTGGTAAAGGCTTTCACAGATGAGTCTATCGAGAATCAGACAATGCTCTGGGTGCGTCCTGCAGATGCACGGCCTATCGTGAGCGAAGGTCTGAGTGCTCTCGGAGCTATAGTAGATGAATGTATTTCTTATAAGACAGTCGCTGAGACTGAGGATAAGACAGGTGCTCAGGAGTATATCAAAGAGAACGGTGCAGATATGATCACTTTCACGTCAGCATCGACCGTCGAGCACTTCTTCGCTCTTGGGCTTGAATGGCCTGAAGGCTGCGTAGCTGCAAGCATCGGTCCGGTCACGACGACGGCCTTACTCGCACACGGCCATGCGCCAGCGGTCGAGGCACGGAAGTCAGATATTCCACATCTCGTAGAAGCCATTGAAGAGTATTATAAGAACGCTTAGTTCTTAACGGCTCGCGATCTCGAATGACGCTCCCATGAGCCATTTATCAAGGCTCTCTGGGGATGTCGTGACATTTCCGTAGATGCGGTAATTACTCGTCTTCAAGACTTTGGCTTGTTGCGCGGATTCATCGACGACTTTTTTCGCTGGCCATGCTCCTGACGAGTGGATGAAGCGGAGTGGATTTTCTTTGTTTTCAGGTTGGTTCAGAATGAAGCCGACATGTGTGTCTAGTCCTACGATGTAGATTCCAGATGGGCGTAGAGCAAGATCATCGAGAAATGTTTGATATGACTTTCCTACGAGACGCGTCGTTGTATCTGGTGAGACGAAGGTGTGTAGGATATGCTGAGATGGCTGCTGCGCTAGCTTAATGCGTGAGACAGAAAAGCCGGCGTCTCGAAGAATCGTCGAAACAAAGTATCCACACGCGATATTTCCCTCACCAGGTGTCTCAGATATTCCATTGAAATCCCAAGGTGTTCCCAGCCAGCAGCGCATCATCTCAGGAAGCACTGTTTCAAGAAGTTTACGCGTATCTTCCAGAACGAGCTGACGCGTCTCGTCACCTTCTGAGGATTGATAAGAGTAGGCGAATTCTTTCCTCAATTCCGCGAGGTCAGTCTTCAGAGCTTCGTAGCGTTCTGGGTCTGGCTTATTGTGTTCTACTTGATGAGTCGTAGAAAATATCTGCTCGCGGAAGAAGTAGCCTAACGCGGCAACAGCTCCAATAAGACAGATGAGAATACATTTACGCATACGATACGGTGAACTATGCGAAAAAACCACACAGATGTGAAGCGAGTTTGAAACCTGTGTGAAAACTTAGGGAGAGAGTAGCTTAAGGTTTAGGCTTCGTAGTATGTGTAGCCAGTGAGGGTTTCACGATAAGCAGTCATAATTGTCTTACGCTCAGCGGCTGTGATGATACCTTCTTGAACAGCTTCCTCTACTTTTTTACGGAAGCGGCGTTCGAGGTTCTTTGTGTCGTATTCCACGTATGAGAGAACATCAGCTACGCTATCGCCCTCGACTTCATGATCGAAGGTGATTTCGCCATTTTTCACGCCGACTGATACGACGTGTGGATCTCCTAGTAAGTTATGCAGATCACCTAAAGTCTCTTGATATGCTCCTACGAGAAAGGCGCCGATGACATAATCATCTCCCGGCTTACGGTCATGAACAGGGAGGTGGTTGCGAATGCCGTCTTGATCGATAAATTTGTCAATTTTCCCGTCACAGTCACACGTGATGTCCGCCAATATGGCTCTGTGTTCAGGTTTTTCATTGAGCTTATGCAGAGGCATGAAGGGGAAAATCTGATCGATCGCCCAAGCGTCTGGTAAACTTTGGAAGACGGAAAAATTCGCGTAATAGAAATCGATGAGATTTTCATCTAAAGCCGCTAATTCTTCTGGTGGTTCCTCCATGGTGGAGACGATCTTTGCCATGAGCGTGCAGACCCACCAGTAGAGTCGCTCTGCCTCTCCGCGGGATCGTAAGTCTAGATTACCATGCGTGAATTGAGCGCGGGCTTGGTCGCGATAGTAGAGAGCATCATTGAAGCACTCTTGGAGATTTTTTTCATCGATACGGAGAGAAATGTCCCAGATGTTTTTTAAGATCTGAGGTTGATCTTTTCCTGGTTGAGGGAGTGGCTCGTGCTGCTCGAAGCGAGTCACATCTAAGATATCAAATGTTAAGACTGAGTAGTAGGCGACTATGGCGCGCCCTGATTCTGTGATGAGATGTGGCTCCTTTACGTTCGCGATCCGGCACTGCTCTTGGACGGTCTCGATGAGATCAGCGCAGTATTCAGGAAGTGTATAGTTACAGGATGATGAGGCATTCTCTTGTGAGCCGTCATAGTCGACAGCGAGTCCGCCTCCCATATCTAAGTATCCCATGGGAGCCCCTTCTTTTACGAGCGAGACGTAGACTTGCATCGCCTCTAGAGCGGCTTCTCTAATGACTCGAATATTAGGTAACTGTGAGCCCTGATGATAATGAAAAAGCTGCATGCAGTCTAGATACTGCTCTGTTCGTAATTCATCGATTAAGTCTATCAGCTGTGACGTGTTCAGTCCAAAGACGGAGCGGTCTCCGCCTGAGCTAGCCCAGTGCCCTTCTGATCTGGCTGAGAGGCGGAAACGAACGCCCAGTCTGGGGCGGATGCCAAGTGCGCGTGAACGTCTAAGGATATCTGGTAGTTCACCAGGCATCTCAATCACGATGAAAATATTCATACCTAGGTGGGTCGCGTGTAGCGCGAGATCTATAAATTCATCGTCTTTATAACCGTTACAAATGATTAGCGCCTCTTTATCACTCGTGTAAGAGAGCGCTGCTATGAGTTCCGCCTTGGATCCGGCTTCGAGGCCAGTGTGATACTTCGTTCCGAAGGCCGAGATCTCCTCGATGACTTGCTGCTGTTGATTGACCTTGATGGGGTAGACGCCTCGATATTCCCCTGTGTAGTTAGCGGCCTTAATCGCTGAAGAAAAGGCGTCGTTTAAACTTTCAATACGGTTGTCTAGTAGATCGCGAAATCGAAGGATCTGCGGAAGGGCGAATCCACGTTCGCGCATTCCATCTACGACGCGCTTCAGAGATACTGGGACTTTCTGTGCACCATCGCGAAGAATGACGACGGCTTCTCCGTCATCATTGATATCAAAATAATCGTTTCCCCATCGGTTTACGCCGTATAGTTCGCGGGATTGAGAAATAGACCAGCTAGCCATGTCGAGATGCTAAGGAGAAAAATGGTCTTAAGAAAAAGACTTTTCGGTTATTTCTCGAGAAAAAGTCTCTGCTCTTTTCGGCGTAAAAAGACTCCGTTAGGTAGGTTTACCTTAGATTTCTCTGTATCTGTGATCAGTTGAAGGCAGTCGTGAATGCCTTTTTTTGAAAGCCCCTTTACGTTGTTTTGCGTCAGATAAAGGTGCAGAATCTGCGATTGGAAAGCCCGTGGAAGAAGGCTTATCTTTGGTAGGAATAGCCGCCCTTGAGGGTCAAGATACTCATCTAAGGCATCGAGCTTTTCAGATTCCGTCTCTGCGAGCGCGACGAGAGGAGGAATCGGATCTCTTTTGAGAATATCAGCCAGTAGTGGAAGCGCTTCATTTCTAAGCCTGTTCCGTGTGGCGATGGCTTCGGCGTTAGTCGAGTCTTCTCGATAGGCTATGGCGTGCTGGGTGATGTAATCATCGATGTCGCAGCGCCTTGTTTTGAGAAGCGGTCGATAGAGTATCAGGCCGTCTCGTTCTGAACGGGGAGACATGCCTTTTATCCCATGGGAGCCGCGCAGGAGATTATGAAGCACTGTCTCAGCCTGGTCGTCAGCGTGATGGGCGACTATGAGATGTGCTGTGTGATGCGCTTGTGCCGCTTGTTTGAAAAAAGCGTATCGAGCGTTTCTCGCGGCTAGTTCGATTGAGATTTTTTGTTCTGATGCGAGTGTGGAGACGTTGATACTGAGACCCTCATATTTACTCCCTAAAGTGTGCGCAGCATCTCTGACGAACACTTCATCTGCATCTGAATCCGCGCCACGTAGCATATGGTTGATATGACATACGACGAGGTTCTTCCATCCAGATTCGTGTAACCAATGCAGAAGAGCCATCGAATCACGACCGCCAGAGACCGCGACTAGTAGGGCTTGGTCCTTATTTGGCAA
>CALFDI010000320.1 GCA_937952875.1 uncultured Verrucomicrobiales bacterium | reverse complement strand
AGGATTACAGCAACAGATGTTTTTCTGGGGACAAGACGTTCTACACCCGACTGGGAATTTTCTCAAAAAACAAGGGTTCACACGCAGCCCATCGACAGGCCTCAAAGGCACAAGCTGCTACCGCCGAACATGGCAGAATGGACATATCGAACTCTATGGCTCCTGCGCAGGCTGGTATAATGAAGATGGTGGCTTCACCTTCATACGCCCTCGCCGTCGCTGTTATGTCTGGAACTCCGCACAAGAGACTCCAGTGCCAGGAGATTGGCAGACAGAATTTTGCCAATCTGTCACGAGAAACGAACTCTACACTGCCGCCCTTCCGTTTCTCGATTGGCTCATTACCTACGAAGAAAGCGTTCTAGATAACTTTGGGACTGACTATCGGTTAGAAAATTATCGTGAATACAGAAAAGTCCCTAAAGCGAGACAATGGGCCGAGCCATCAGCTGCATTTCGATGGTTCAAATGTCTACGCGATACTCCGAACGATCTCAAAAGACCAAAGCACTATTCTTCGAAAGGCTTGCTCTTAGCACAACGTTAACAGACATAGATCAATCCGATCTAATGCTCTGCTACTACCAAGCATCTAGGAACCATTCCACGCACCCTTCATTCTTTTCTTTTTCTCAGACCAATGACTCCCAATTTAACAACTACAGCGTCGTCCCTCACTCTCCAGAAAGCAGATCGAGTCGGAGTCGCCGCATCTATCCTTTGTGCGATCCATTGTGCGCTTGCGCCTATTCTCCTTCTTGCACTGCCAAGCTTTGGCAAAGTGTGGGCGCATCCAGCGTCTCATATTCTTGTCGCACTTTTTGTCGTTCCACTCGCACTTTTTTCAATTCGCAAAGGATATCAAACACATCGCAAACGCTGGATTGTTGCCGTCGCCTCGATTGGAATTTTGCTCATCCTAGTCGGAGCCCTTCTCCCCGCTCTTACTAAAGAGGCTGCAAATAACGACACGACGACTGCAGTAAGCAATTCGCCCGCGAGCACTGGCAGTGAACAAACCGATGCTCACTGTGCGCACACACTGGCTTCTACAGATGAATCAGATACTGCAACAGGCTGTGTTGATAATTGCTGCCCTAGCCTACAGGTGGATGATAACGGGAAAACCAGTATTCACATTCCCTCTGCAGCGATAGTCACGACTCTAGGCGGATTCTTTCTCATCGCTGCGCACATCGCAAATCTCTGCTCCTGTGGCCACGCATGTAGAGCCAGTAAATGCTCTACGTGCGCATAGTTCGTTTCAGGCTATTCCTGAGCCCTCGGAATGACTTTTATTAGGAGAGAGTCTCTCTCTAGTGCCGATCATACCACCCCACGATTATTCATCGGTCTCGCTCTGCTATCTAGGTGCTGGCTACACTAGCAAAAAAAACGGCCCCGACGTAATCTTGGCAAAAACCCATTAAAGCCAAAATCACGGTCGGAGCCGTCTCTAACAATAGCGCTGATGCTCTTTGTTAAATTATTATCCGGAGGCCGCAGAAGCACCCCAACTGAAGCTATGATCAGAAAAACCCATAAACTTTCACATGACCCAGCTGGAATGCCTGCGATTTTTAATCTTCAGACATTATATATACTGCCGTAAGCATGCCAATTTGTCGGATTAAATTGTTTTTTCTTAAAAAAAATGCCGCCAATCGTGTTTTTCAGTAAACCCGCCTTGCTCTTAGAGGCTGTCCTTGCTCTTATCCGCAACCTTCACCACACCTATTATGGCAAATAAAGAGCACACTGATACAGAACGCATGGAAGCAATCGTTTCTCTGTGTAAGCGCAAAGGATTCATTTTCCAATCCGCAGAAATCTATGGAGGCCTTAATGGGTGCTGGGATTACGGCCCACTCGGTGCTGATCTGAAGAGAAATCTCAAAGACTATTGGTGGCGTAAAAACGTCCAAGAGAGAGATGATATTCTCGGCATGGATGGCTCCATCCTCACCCATCAGGCCGTGCTCACAGCATCTGGCCACGTCGGTGGATTTAGCGATCCCATGGTGGACTGCAGAGTCTGTAAAAAGCGCTACCGTGCGGACACGATAGAAGAGACACCTATTTGTGAAGCAAAGGCTCAGCTCCCTAAGGGTGAAGATAAAAGCTGTGAGCTGACAGAGCCAAAGGACTTTAATCTCATGTTCCAGACGAAGATGGGAGCATCTGCAGATGACAATGATCCCAATGCCGTCGCCTACCTTAGACCAGAGACTGCTCAGACCATTTTTGTGCAATTTAAGAACGTGTTAGATTCTAACAGAATCAAACTTCCGTTCGGAATCGCACAGATCGGTAAGGCTTTTCGAAATGAAATCACACCTCGGAACTTCACCTTCCGCTCACGCGAGTTCGAACAGATGGAGATTGAATATTTCTGTCGTCCAGAAGATGGCCTCCGCCTCACAGATGAGTGGCTAGAGAAACGCCTCGCCTTCTATGACGAGATCGGCCTCGATAAGAATAAGCTTCACGTCCTAGACATCCCAGATGGCGAGCGTGCTCACTATTCTGAGAAGACATACGACATCGAATACGATTTCCCATTCGGCCAGCAGGAGCTCGAAGGAGTCGCCTATCGCGGTGCCTACGATTTAACAAAGCACCATGAAGCGAGCGGCAAGACTCAAGAATACTTCGATGAGCAGACCAAAGAAAAGTTCATCCCACACGTCGTGGAACCGTCTGCTGGTTGTGACCGCACTGTGCTCGCACTGATCTGCGAGGCCTATGATGAAGAAGACCTCACGAAAGAAGGAGGTAAGAAAGACATCCGGACAGTCATGCGCTTTAAGCCTGCGATCGCTCCGATCAAAGTCGCCGTTCTCCCGCTTCTGAAAAATAAGCCAGAGCTCGTGGCGAAAGCGAAAGAAGTTAAGAACCTTCTCCAGCCATACATGACTGTCTATTATGATGAGACAGCAGCTATCGGCCGCCGCTACCGTCGTCAGGACGAAGTCGGAACACCGTTCTGTGTCGCGATCGACTTTGAGACTCTCGGCGAAGAGGCTGATGGAGAATTAAAAGATACCGTCACGATACGTCACCGCGACTCTATGGAACAAGAGCGTGTCAAAATAGATGACTTGCTAGGCTGGCTCCTGCCACGCATTCACTAGCCTGAAGCATCTCCGAGACGTAGCTCATGTGTCACACACTCTAAGTGGTCTTCCGCTTCATGTGTGATGTATATGAGTTGTGTCTTTCCCGCCATTACGATCTGATCGAGCACTTTTAAAACAAGTGCTCGATTTAGCCGATCCAATCCTTGGCAAGGCTCATCTAGTATCAATAGCTGAGGACCTTTGACTAAAGCTCTCGCTATGAGAACCAATCGCTGTTGGCCAAAGCTAAGTGATCTAAAAGCCTGATGAGCACAGTCTGCCATATTCATAATGTCCAACCACTGCTTCGCCAGTTCCACATGTTCAGGTTGAGGTGAACGATAAATACCAACGCTATCGTAGAATCCAGACACAACGACGGATAAACTATTCACTCCGACACGGTATTGACTGTGTAAAAGCGGAGAGACGATTCCGATGTGCTTTTTTACATCCCAGATGGACTCTCCACTCCCCCGCTGCATTCCGAATACGACTACATCATTCGAATAGCACTGCGGGTGATCACCAGTGACGAGATTAACGAGAGTAGACTTACCACAGCCATTAGGCCCAGAGATCTTCCAATTCTCGCCACGGTCTACGATCCAGTCCAGACGAGATAAGATCTCCCGACCGCTGTGGATAACGGTGACAGACTTCATTTCAATTAACGGCCCTAATCGTAAAACATCATCCCGGATCACTTCCGGCAGTTTGATCTCCCCTTCCGGTAAAGTCATTAGCTGTTGAAAGGTCGCATTTGCCTCTATCTCTGCTCGCTCTCCTCTTAAAACAACCTCGCGATTATCAACGCAGAGAAAGTGTGTGGCAAGTCCATCAAGATCGCTCAGACGATTCGTCGCAATGATCATACGGACATTTAAAGCACTTAAAAACTCTCTTAACTGCTGTTGAAACTCTACGTCTAACCCATCGAATGGCTCGTCTAACACCAATATGCTCGGCTCCTGAATAAGAGCACGTGCAATCATCAGGCGGCGTCTCTCACCCGTAGATAAAACACGAAAACCACGATCTAGAAGCTCCACCAATCCTAGCTCGGTTACTAATGTCTCGATATCCCTGTCTTGCCCGACTTCTAAAATAAGCTCTCTTACTGTGCGTCCAGTATCTATCTTATCAATGAAGTCTGTATCATCCTCCTGAAGTTCCCTTTCTAAAAGCCCATCTTCTAACTCTAAAGAGACGAGTGCAGAGTTCACCGAATCGCTAGCGATCTGGGCTGCTAGAGTAGACTTACCGCTGCCGTTCCGACCAACGATCCCCCAGCATTGATCATCTAACACCTCCAACATTCTACACGCCTTTACTTGAGATGGCTCTCGACATGTCTCTCATCAGTGAGAAATTCATCACCCTCACTAGATACCAAAGATTCATCGATACGAGTGCTCAAGCGAGAGAGAAAGTCTGCTTCATCGCGCAGATCTTCTATCATCTGCTTCATATGCTTCATATGCTCAGACTTTCTTATTTTCTGCTGTGAAGAAGAGTTCTGCTGTGCTGACTTCCCAACACGATTCAGACCACTATAGGTATGGTATAATGATGTATAAGCATGAAGAATAGAAGCATGAATCTCTCTACGGTTCTCCGCAAAGCGATCTAGCTGAGATTCATCACGTGAAGTCAAAATATCCCCAAGACCTTTAGTGCTCTCCTTAGCTGCTGTAATCTCTTTACACACCTCGATACAGATTCCATCAACGAGGTTTTCAATCTCTTCCGCGTATGGCTTAAGATACGCTATACTATGAAGAGATTTTTCTATTTTTTGCTTTAAGCTCAGGAAACGAGAAAGAGAAATCGCATACTGATGATAACCCGATCTATCTAACACTCGGATAATTCGAAGCATTTCTTCGTCCTGTTTACTATTACTATCCGAGATGAGCTTCATTATACTCTCCGCAGTGATTTCAGGTTTTTTGTTTTTCCAATATTTATTCAGCCCAAAGACAGACACTCCGAGAAAAGTCGCGATAGCCCATGGACTAATGAATGCCCCTAAAATCACGGAGCCGACAACGGCACTCCAAGTAATCGGGGATGAGAGAATCTTATCACGACCAAGGCGCTTAATTTCCACATCATCCAAAGGAAAAGTAGGTGCCAAAGAAAATAGCGTTGATCGATTCATCTGCTAGAACGATACAAAGTTTTTCTCTTTATGCACAATGGGAATTCGTTGGCTTTTTTGTATAAGTAAGTTCCCTTAGGCCGTCCCGCATTTTACGACAAAAAAAGCCCCTTCATTTACGAAGAGGCCTTTCAATAAATAGTGTTCTTCAGTTTTTAGAAAATCTCTTTAATCCGGCGGCATACTTCTTCGACATTCGCCTTCGAGTTAAAGGCTGAGATACGGAAAAATCCTTCACCAGCTGCACCAAATCCTGAACCTGGAGTAATCACGACAGATGCGTCATTGAGCATCTTATCGAACATGTCCCAACTCGTCACACCCTCTGGGCAAGCGACCCAGACGTAAGGGGCATTTTCACCACCATAGACAGTCAGGCCTGCCTCTTGGCACGCTGTGCGGAGTAGACTTGCATTCGCCATGTAGTGCTCGATGAGAGCTGATACTTGGGCTTTTCCCTCTGGAGAGAAGAGAGCAGCTGCGCCCTTCTGGATCGGGTATGATGCTCCGTTAAACTTAGTCGATGTGCGGCGTGACCAGAGCTGTTTGATAGAGACGCGTGAGCCATCAGCTGCGGCTCCTGTTAGAGCATCAGGAATCGCGATATAACCACAGCGTAACCCTGTGAATCCACCATTCTTAGAGAAAGATCGGAATTCCATAGCGCACTCGTGTGCTCCCTCGATTTCAAAGATAGAACGCGGCACGTTTTCATCCTGGATGAAGGCCTCATAGGCAGCGTCATACATGATAATCGCATCATTTTCCTTAGCATACTTCACCCATTCTGTGAGTTGCTCTCGTGTGGCAGCAGCACCAGTCGGATTATTCGGGTAGCAGAGGTAGATCACATCGACTTTCTCAGTCGGGATAGCTGGGACGAAGTCGTTCTCAGCTGTGCAAGAGAGATAGACGAGCCCTTCATAACGACCATCGGCATCGCCTTCGCCCGTGTTTCCGATCATCACATTCGTATCGACGTAAACTGGATAGACTGGATCAGTGACCGCGATGACATTGCCCTGTCCCAAGATATCGAGAATGTTTCCTGAATCACACTTCGAGCCATCTGAAACGAAAATTTCATCAGCTGAAATATTCAAGCCTGCATAGGCATTCTCAGCAATGGCCTCACGCAGGAATCCATAGCCCTGTTCAGGACCATATCCGTGAAATGTATCCCGATTCGTCTGCTCATCTATTCCGTCATGCATCGCCTGCGCAGCAGCAGCAGGAATAGGCTCTGTTACATCACCTATTCCACAGCGAATCAGCTTTGCCGCCTTATCAGGATTCGCAGTGGTGAAGGCCGTCACACGACGACCGATTTCTGGGAAAAGATAGCCAGCCTTGAGCTTGAGAAAATTATCATTGATACGAGCCATGGCTGGATGCTTCTCATATCCAACGCGACGGGCAAGACCAAAGGACGGAAAAAAGAAAGGATATGCCTATATCTCAAGAGTGTCACGGAATTCGCCTTTGACCTGGTAGAGAAAAAAAGTGATAATACTTTTTTCAATATGAGCACAAAAACGATCTTTCCCGCAGCAGTAGCCGTTTTTCTCACTGCACTTCCGGCAGTTTCTATGACGACGGTTGTCTCATTTTGGGGCTTTACTGATGATTATGATCAGTCAGGGGCATCTCGCCTGAACTTTGCTGCAGATGTAGATAATAGCATTGATCAATCCGCTCAACTTCAAGCATTTCTCGGAAACGCGAATGAGCTCGATACAAACGGTGTAGGAGGCTTCGCCCCCTACACATCCACAGTCAGTGGCATCACTTATGGTCCGACTAGGCTGATTGGTGGACTACTCTCACGCAAACGTTAAGCTAAGCCTCTAGCGACTTGCCCGCCTAAACTGAGGCATAGTCTAAAATCTACCGACAATCCTTAATCTCGCAGGTAAAACCAAATGAGACTCACCATATTAATGAGTCCGTTCCTGCACAGGTCTCAACAGCAAGAGATAAGAAAAAACGAGAAATCTCATTTGTAAAATGCCATGCTGCGGCACACAGCACCCAAGCCGAATCGATGCCTCAGACCACTCATACGCATATCATCACCGCCGAGGAATGGCGGGAGAGGTCTGACGCACATAGAGAAACTCTACTTACCTGGACGATGCCATATCGTGCTCGAAGAAGTAAGAGGCAGCCACATCCTGTCCACGACTTTTTATTCACTTATTACAGTTACTCTATGGCAAAGCTGGAGACCTGGCACCCACCTCTGGGCACAGCGATCGAGTCTCTTACTCTAAACGATAAAAACTACACATCCGAAGGAGGACTCACCTACCTCTGCAAATCCACCATAAGCGAAAAAAAACTCGCTGCTATTCGTTGGATAAAAACTCTGCTCGACAACACGAATGCTCGTCCTGCTAACTTTGGCTGTCACGGACTGCACGAATGGGCCATGGTCCACCGTGGGCACGAGGTGCGTCATGAGGCGACTCTGAATCTCAGACTGCCTCAAGCAGATATTGACGCCCTTGTTGAAGGCCACCCTATCTGCTGTTCGCACTACGATGCCTATCGTTTTTTCGCTCCAAGTGCTGAGCCTTTAAATAAGCTTCGCCCTACCTTCGAGACACGCGAAAAGAATGAACAGCCTGCCTGCCTTCATGCTAATATGGATCTCTACAAATGGGCCTATCGCTGTATGCCATATATCGGTAGCGATCTCTTGTTAGAGACATTTCACTTAGCACTCGAGATACGAGCAATGGACATGCGTGCCTCACCCTACGACCTCTCAGAATGGGGATATCAACCTATCAAAATTGAAACGCGCGAGGGCCAACTAGAATACGAAGAACTCCAAAAAGACTTTTCCCGACGCGCTAAGATCTTGAGAAGACGGCTGATCGACGCCATCGATCACATTTTCACCTAGCCTAGGCCTCGACGCATTTACAAACTAAACAAATAGTAAAATAGAGCATTCACATGAATCGTCGGCATTTCATAAAAACAGCTTTGGCATCTTCCATCGCACTCCCGATGTGTGCTAACGAAAAGAAACAGCCTGCCTTTAAACTCTCATTAGCGGAATGGTCTCTTCATCGGATGATCATCAAGAAAGAACTCTCTCACATTGATTTCCCTACTTTCACGAAAAAGACGTTTGGGATCGATGCAGTGGAATATGTGAATACGCTCTTCGGAGAAAAGCCGTCTCAGCACTTTCTTACAGATCTTAGAGATCGTTGTCATAACGAAGGTGTCGAATCTTTACTCATCATGGTGGATGGCGAGGGACACATCGGTCTGGAAACTGAAAAATCTCGAATGGTGACGATCGAAAGGCATAAGAAATGGCTAGACGCTGCACAGTTCCTCGGCTGCCACTCCATCCGTGTGAATGCGCATGGCTACGGAGCGAATGCTGAAGAAAAAGGAAAAAACTGCACCGCTGGCTTACGAACGCTCTGCGAAATAGCTGAACCGATGGGGATTAATATACTTGTTGAGAATCACGGAGGGCTTTCATCCAATGCTGCATGGCTAGCTCAGGTCATAAAAAACGTGGAGATGAAAAACTGTGGGACACTTCCTGATTTCGGAAACTTTCTCATCAGTAGACTCCCAAAGAAAACCTACGATCGCTACCAAGGCGTCGCTGAACTCATGCCATATGCCAAAGCCGTTTCCGCGAAATCACGGCACTTCGATCCTAAAGGAAATGAGACAGAAACAGATTACACCCGTATGATGCAAATCGTCTTAAAACATGGTTATAGCGGGCATGTGGGGATTGAATATGAAGGTAAACACTTGTCCGAAGTCGATGGGATTAGAGCAACTCAGCGACTTCTACAATCACTCCTCTAGCAAGGAAAGTGATTAGGCTTCTGCTTTTCTCAGAAACATCTAGGCTCTCTCGGCATGCCAAAACGAATCCTTATTACTGGCGGAGCCGGCTTTCTCGGCAGCCATCTCTGTGATCGAATGATCGCTGAAGGAAACGAAGTCATTTGCCTCGACAACTACTTTACTGGACGCCGCACGAATGTATCTCATCTACTAGATAATCCAAATTTTGAGCTACTCCGGCACGACATTATCGATCCCATCAAGCTAGAGGTGGACCAGATCTACAATCTGGCCTGCCCAGCATCACCAATCCATTATCAATACAATGCGATCAAAACGATGAAGACCTCAGTGATGGGGGCGATTAATATGCTAGGGCTAGCTCGCAGAACAGGAGCAAGAATCCTTCAAGCATCAACCTCAGAAGTCTACGGAGATCCACTCATCCACCCTCAAAAAGAGGAATACTGGGGACACGTCAATCCAATCGGAATACGCTCTTGCTACGATGAAGGGAAGCGCTGTGCAGAAACCCTCTTCATGGATTATCATCGGCAGAACGACGTCGATATTCGGATCATGCGTATTTTTAATACTTATGGTCCTCGCATGAATGCTGAGGTTGGAAGGGTCGTTTCAAACTTCGTCGTGCAGGCTCTCAAGGGAGAGGATATCACCATTTACGGTGATGGCTCTCAGACACGATCATTTTGCTACTGTGATGATCTGATTACTGGAATGATTCAACTGATGAACGGTGAACATATGGGGCCTATAAATATCGGAAACCCCAATGAGTTCACGATGTTGGAGCTTGCCAATGAAGTGATTGATTTGACGAAATCCACCTCGAAAATATCTTATCTCCCCCTTCCTTCCGACGACCCAAAGCAACGTCAGCCTGACATTTCTCTGGCTAAAGAGCTGCTCGACTGGGAACCAAAAGTCCAACTCCGAGATGGGCTACAACCAACCATCGACTATTTCAAAAAAGAACTGAACATTTAGTATGTCAAACCAGCCGAACAATCCTTTACATGGAATCACTCTCAAAACAATCGTCACAGAGTTGCAGGAGTATTATGGCTGGGAAGAATTGAGTTTTTTCGTCGATATTAATTGCTTCCGGTCCAATCCATCTGTGAATTCGAGTTTAAAATTCCTACGCAAAACAGAGTGGGCTCGGACAAAGGTCGAAAACCTTTATCTTCATATGTTAGCTGTAAAAGGTGAAGGAGAATCAGGATGCTAAAGCATATTCAAGCCGCCTTTGCGATCATCTTTGCTCTTTTCCCATTACTAGGAGTCTGGGTATGGGGCTGGTCAGCGAGAGAAGTCATCATCCTCTATTGGGTAGAGAATCTCATCATAGGAATCTGGCAGGTGATGAAGATGCTGACACTTAAGAAGGCATCTCAACAGTCGAAGATCAGCACATCCCTTTTCTTCACGTTTCACTACGGCTTCTTCTGCTTTGTGCATGGGGTATTCATCATCACACTCACAAGCGGAGGTGATGCAGCACGTGGATTACCTAATCCATTTCTATTTTTCGAGATTCTCTCTCAAGGTGGTTTGCTCGCCGTCTTTTCCAATATGATTATGCACGGGATTCGTTTCTATAGAGAGCATATCCAAGAAGGTGGTCGCGAGAGCCAAGAGATCGGGCGTTTAATGGGTGAACCCTACAAGCATATCATAGTGATTCATGTGGCCATCATCGCCTCGGCCGCCATCGTCTCACACTATGAATCTGCATTACCGCTCCTCGGCCTCATTGTATTAGGGAAGCTGGTGCTCGATCTCAGATCAATATACGGCTCACGTAAAAAGGCAGATTCAGGGGCATGAAATAAGCTGAATCCACGCTTGTAAGTCATTAGATAAAACAGCATTCATACTTCGTCACAGACCAGAATACATGTCTCTCTCTTTCTTGAAAAACCCGCAACCAGCTCAGCTATTTCCCCTCAATGAGGACATCGGCGAAGCATACATTGCTGGCAAAGAGTTTCGCGCATTACAGGAAGAAATGTGGGGAGACGCACAAGACATTTTTGTAAGAGAAAATGCCTGGGTTTCGGAGAAAGACATTCAACGTCTCATTTCGTCAGAAAGTGGAATCCTCAATGATTCCTCTGGGCAGCTTCTGGCTCGTAAAGGACCTCCAATGGCGGCATTAATGGAAGCGAGCACTGACTCTTTTCTTATCAAATACTCATGGGACCTTCTTCGCGTCAACGAGCTTGTGCTGTCCTCTCTCACGGAAAGCGCTCACCAAGGGACTGTGCACTCTGCAGCTCATGTCGATGGAATTCTCATTACTGGACCGGACACTCGAATACTACCTGGAGTGTATGTGGAAGGCAGAGTTGTCATCGGAGCAAATTGTAAGATCGGACCTAATTGCTATCTACGTGGATCAACTACTATTGGTGATGGGTGTCATGTCGGACAGTCAGTCGAAATCAAAAATTCTATCTTAGGCCATGGAACATCTGTAGGCCACCTCAGCTACGTAGGAGATAGTATATTAGGTCAAAACGTAAATCTAGGCGCAGGAACAACGACATCTAACCTACGCCATGACAATGCAAACCATAAAACTCAAGTGAACGGCGAACTCATCGATACCGGGCTTCGAAAATTCGGCACCATCATAGGTGACGGCGTTCATACTGGGATTCACACTGCTATCTACCCAGGTCGCAAGCTAGCAGCAGAATCTACTACTCTCCCTAATCAAACTGTCGAAAAAGACATTCTCTGATCTCGTTTTAAAAAAATATTATCTCTCATGTGTGGAATCGTTGGATATACAGGTAAACGCATTGCTGCTCCTCTCTTGCTAAGTGGTCTTCGTCGTCTCGAATACCGAGGTTATGACTCAGCTGGTATCGCTCTTGCGACAGAGCACGCTATCAGACTCTGGAAAAAAGAAGGAAAAGTCTCAGAGGTCAAAAATGAGATCGAAAGCGATCCTGACCAGAGCATCATTTCGACATCACACACAGGTATTGCACATACTCGCTGGGCGACTCACGGCCCACCTACGACAGTCAATGCTCATCCGCATAAGGGAAACAGTGATCCGAAGGTCGTTCTCGTGCACAATGGTATTATCGAAAACTATCGTGTGCTCAGAACAAAACTTGAAGCTGAAGGACGCACCTTTCTCTCGGAGACTGATACTGAAGTTCTCGCACAACTCACTGACTCTCTTTATCAAGGCGATTTACTCGATGCTTTGACAAAGGCGTTAAATCAGGTGGAAGGCACCTTTGGTATCGTTGCCATGGCGACTGCGGAACCTGGTGTGCTTGTCGTTGCGCGAAGAGGATCTCCTATTGTTATAGGAATTGGACCGGAAGAAACAATCGTAGCCTCAGATGCATCTGCCATTATCACTCATACGCGAAATGCAATCTACTTGGATGATAACGATATTGCAAAAATCAATGGAGTAGAAATCGATATCCGCACACTCACCTCAGCCCGCGTCTCTCGCGAAGCTTCAGAAATCGATTGGTCTCCAGAAGCGGCAGAAAAAGGCGGCTACGAGCACTACATGCTCAAGGAAATCTTCGAGCAACCAGACGCCATTCGAAACGCCATTCGTGGACGAATCGATGTAGATAAAGGAAACGCTATTCTCTCGGGACTTAACCTTGAACCCCGTGAAATGGCTGAAATTTCCCGCCTACTCGTCGTTGGGTGTGGAACCTCACTAAACGCAGGGCTCGTCGCAGAATACGCGACAGAAGACTTTTGCGGCATGCATGCGGAAGTCGAGCAGGCAGCAGAATTCCGTTATCGGAACCCTATCGTTGGTTCTAAAGATTTAGTCGTTGCCATTTCTCAGTCAGGAGAAACAGCAGATACTCTCGCCGCAGTATGTGAGGCGAAAGAAAAAGGCGCTCTTATCGCGGGTCTTGTCAATGTCGTCGGATCTACGATTGCTCGTGAAGCCGGGCGAGGTATCTACCTCCACGCAGGGCCAGAGATTTCTGTCGCATCCACTAAGGCCTTCACTTGCCAAGTGTCTGTGCTGTTAATGATCGCGCTAAAGTTCGCACGCAGCCGCCGCATGTCTATTGAATCTGGTAGATGCTTTGCGAAAGCCATCGCCGATATACCGGCTCTCGTCGAGGAGGTCCTTAAAACTGAAGACGAAATCATAAAGGTCGCCGAGAAATTCGCTCAATACGATCACTGCTTTTTCATAGGTCGCGGGTATATGTTCCCTGTTGCTCTCGAAGGAGCCCTTAAACTTAAAGAAATCTCATATATCCATGCGGAGGCATACCACGCTGCAGAACTGAAGCATGGCCCGATCGCTCTCCTTGATGAGAACATGCCAGTCATCGCTCTGCTGAACCAGGGACCTGGAATGGAGAAGACGATGAGTAATGTCCACGAGTGCAAAGCACGCTCCGCTCCGACTGTTGGCGTCATTACTCAAGGCGATGAAGAAGCCCGTTCATCTGTGGACTATGCCATTGAGATACCAGCTTGCCCTATGCACACATCAGTCGTCCCGGCTACGGTTGCATTACAGCTTTTCAGTTACCACATTGCGAGAATCCGTGGTTGCTCGATAGACCAACCTCGTAATCTAGCAAAAAGTGTAACGGTCGAGTAGCCTATTTAAGCGAAAATGTCCGTGATAGGCTTTGCTTTATCAGCCATCCAAAACGGGCGCTTTGACTCAGATTTCATAACCTGATTGAGATCTAAGCCTAGCGCGTAACCTATGGTCGCATTAATATTTTGATGTGTCACAGGATTTTCGCGAACGCGACGAGCTGCCCTATCAGTCTTCCCGTATCTATGCCCTTGCTTGATCCCACCACCAGCTAATACGCACGAAAAGGCAGCTGGATGATGATCTCGTCCCATCGAGTGCTTTTCTTCAATATCAGGACTCCGCCCGAATTCTGTATTCAATACGACGAGAGTCGTATCGAGAAGACCATTTCTCTCAAGGTCAGCAATCAGCATAGAATACGCTTGATCTAGTATTTTGGTCTTACTTTCTGTCCTTTTAAAATTATCGTAGTGAGTATCCCACCCACCAAGGGTGACTTCTACGTAGCGCACTTGATGTTGAACTAAGCGGCGAGCGAGTAAGCAGCCTTGACCGAAATTATTCCGTCCGTAACCGTTCCGGATATTTTCTTTTTCAGACCGTATATCGAATGCTTTGAGATCTTTGCTCTTCATGAGCTTTGCTGCCTCATCGTATAGACCATCGTAAGACTTTACCTGCTCTTGGCCATACTGCGCGTGAAACTCAGCATTTAATTTAGCCGCTAGACTTAGGCGTGCATCAAAACTTTCTGAACTCACAGTTCCATGCCGTTTGACATTCTGCAGACCTCGACTTGGCACTCCTATCGGGACGCCTGAATAGGTGGCTCCAAAAAATCCACCAGATGATGATGAATGATTCGTGCTAATAGAGATGTAGCCAGGTATCGATTTATTCAAGCGACCTCCCAGCTTGAGAACCCATGATCCCATAGATGGATGAACGATCGTGCCACGCTGAGCGTAACTTTTATGCATCATATACTGACCCTGCGGATGCGCCCCTTGCGTGGACGTCATCGAGTTGATCACACAGAGCTTATCCATGATCTTTGCTGTCTTTGGCAGATAGCTTGAAATGGTTAGACCGTCCACATTCGTCCCAATTGTCTTCGTCGGCCCCTGCTGTTCTTTCGCTGATGGCTTAGTGTCGAAGGTGTCGATGTGACTCATTCCACCGGCCATGTTGAGAAAGATAACGGACTGAGCTTTCCCCCCTGAATGGCGAGTCGTCTGAGCAATAGCTGAGCTGGCAAGTGATGCACCGAGCATAGGGACTACGCTGACACCGAGGTAACTCCGCGCAGCATTTATCATAAACTGGCGGCGTGTGAATTCGTGCTGACTGGACATGGTTCTTATTTGAGGAAAAGAAATTCGTGAGTGCAAAGAAGTGCCGTAGCGATATTTCTGTAGGCTTCTTCAGGGGTTTTTACCCGAGCGATTTCTCCCATCATTAATTCGATTTCTGCATCGCTCGGTGGACGTGTAAGAATAGAAAGAAACAGTCCTCGTATTCGATCTTGAGGAGAGTCGAGACCTTTGAGTAGGGTATACATTGAGTTCGATGAGTCATTGATAATGGCATCTTGCACGTAGCCATTAAGCATCGTGAGAATCTGGCTAATATTCGCCTCATCAGTATTGCCCTCGACGAGGGAGCGATCGGAAAGCCCGAATTGTCGAAGCAAATGCCCGGCTTTTACAGGTTGCGCGAGTTCAGACGCACGGACGATTCCACTCAGGCCTCCACGGCGCGACTGTCTCGCCATCATCATTCCTCCTTCACCAGCATTTGTGGAATATGATCCTTTATCTGACTGGATCTCAGCGAGCAAAGATTCCATATAATTCTTATAATTCTCGTAGTTATCTATCGCTAAGATTTCTTTGGAGAGCTCAGTCATATTTTTCTTTCCCACTAGCACTGGCTTACCACGGAAATAAATCGAGTCACTGAGCTGCCGCGTGCTGAGTGAATCAGGATTGCCTTTTTGAAGAGTAATCAGACTGTCCCATAACTGCTCTGGAGTGAGACGCCTGAGCTGCCTTCCATTAAAGTAATCAATATCTCCTCGCCCAAGCTGATTCGGATTCGAATCGAATTGATACGTGCGCGTGTAGAGCAGCACCTTTTGAAAACTCTTTATATCGTAGTTTAACTTCACTATGAGAGCATTCAGGTGAGTGATGAGAGCTCTGTGCTTCGTCTCTTCAGGTTCCTGATACTCGTCGACTGGAGAGTAGAGCGGAGAACCCATGACTCGCCCCCATAATCGGTTCGCTATCGTCTGAGTGAATCGGACATTTTTATCGTCCACCATCCACTCAGCAAATTCTTTGCGACTTTTGCCGCTATTTTTTTTATCCGAGCTACGAATGCGTTTCCCGAAGGGCGTCTTAGCTCCGATCATTTCATTCGGATTCCCATCTGAGTATTGATAGTCTGGTGGCAATTGTGTTCTGCCATTGCCTCCACCTTTGACCGAGTTGTAACCAATCTCGTTAAACAAAAAATACGCTAAGGTATTGAAATCTGTCTCTCTTTCGCTGCCCTTCCGAGCTTCTTGATACACTTTCTCCAGAGTTTCTTTTCCAGCACTATGAATCCCATCTATGAACCCCATCAGGTGATAGAAGTCTCTCTGGTCATAGCCACCGAATGGATCGTCATGGCACTGCGAACACTCCATGCGAGCACCGGCAAATACCTGCATGGTGATCGACAGGTTATCTTTTTCCATTCCCTTATCTCGGATAAAATAACCAGTGGCAGGGTTTTCCCACAGTGATCCTTCAGCCGAGAGAAGCTCATAAGTCATCGTATTCCATGGCTTATTGGCTTTCACAGCATCTCTAAAAAAGAACACATAGGGCTCAAGTGTCCGGCCATTACCACCACTGGAGTCGCGGACTCGAAACAGCTCGTTCATCCAATTAATGGTATGGCTCTCGTATCCTGGTGAATTCAGAAGATAATTGATCATAAGATCACGCTTATCCTCATCCTTTGCATCAATGAAGAAGCGCACTTCATTCAGCGTCGGAATGCGCCCTGCGATTGTGAGAAATGATCGCCTCAGAAATGTCGTATCGTCAACGAGCGCCGGCACGCTCAATTTTTCATTCTGGAATCCACGAGCGATGAATTTATCGATCTTGAGCGCTTCTTTTTTTGCCTCAGCGTCACTGATCACCTCAGCCTGAGATGTCAT
>CALFDI010000319.1 GCA_937952875.1 uncultured Verrucomicrobiales bacterium | reverse complement strand
TGCACCTGAAAACAAAAGAAAAAGCTCTGACTTCATAATGAAATCAGAGCTTTTTCAAAAATGGTAGCAGGTAGGAGATTTGAACTCCTGACCTAAGGCTTATGAATCCTCCGCTCTACCCCTGAGCTAACCTGCCATATTAAATGCAACGACTCTCTCGAGTGAGTGCGGGAGGGAACTATCCAGCGAATCTCTGGATGTAAATGAAAAAAAGCGTTCGATTTGAGTCGCAATCAGGTTGTATTTGGTCGATTACGCTCTCGAACCCGCGAGATTATTGAATTTTTTCATGCTCGCACACCTGTTTCTCCTCCCACTTTTCTATGCAATTTACTCACCTAGGTCGCGCTGCTGAAATCGGCGCAAACTCCTATCTTCTCAAGACAGACAAAGCACGTGTAGTGCTAGACTGCGGGATGCATCCGAAAAATGAAGGCATGGATGCTGTGCCTGACTACCGCTCCTTTTCTGGCGAAGCTGTCGACTCCATCATATTGACGCACTCCCACCTCGATCACGCCGGCACACTCCCGGTCGTTCAGCGTGAACATCCAGAGGCGCAGGTCTATATGACCGCACCGACGAAGGCTCTGACAGATGCTCTGTTGCATAACTCGACAAATGTGATGAGCAGCAAAGGCATGGAACTCGGAATTAAGGAGTATCCCCTCTTTGGTCATAAGGAACTGGAGCGCCTGTCGAAAAAGTGGCTGGAGCGCGATTATAAGAAGCCGTTTTACATGGATGCCGAGGGCACCGTGAAGGGCACCTTCTATGATGCTGGGCATATTCTAGGATCTGCCGGTGTCATGATAGAGGCTGAGGATAAGAAAGTCTTCTACACAGGTGACGTCCAATTCGAAGATCAGACCCTGCTGAAGGGGGCAGACTTTCCGTCTGAGCCCGTTGATGCTCTGATCATGGAAACGACGCGTGGGATGTATGAGCGGCCCGCAGACTTTACTCGGAAGGCTGAGGAAGATCGCTTCATCCAGGCAATGGTGGATGGCCTCAAAGGCGGTGGCTCTGTGCTCATTCCCGTCTTCGCAATGGGGAAAACTCAAGAAGTTCTCACTCTCATTCATCTGGCAAAAGAGCGCGGTCTACTTGCGCAAAATGTCCCAGTCTTTATCGGAGGTCTGAGCACGAAGATGAGTTATATCTTCGATGAATTCTCTGATAGCACACGCCGGACACTGCCCGGATTCAACATTTTCGAAGACATGGAGGTGCAGACGGGCTCTCGTAAGAAACGTGCGCCTATCACCTATCAACCTGGTGCCATCTACGCCTTGTCTAGTGGCATGATGTCGCCAAAGACGGTGTCTAACATCTTTGCCCGTAGCTTTATTAATAATCCGGGGAATCACCTCCTATTTGTCGGCTATGCTGAGCAGACGACTCCAGCCTTCGCAATTAAGTCTGCAAGCACTGGCGACGAAGTAGAACTCGAGCCTGGTAAGGACACAGTCACCCTGAATTGTAACGTCGAAGTCTTCGACTTCTCAGGCCATGCACCGCGCGAGCACCTACTCGATATGGCTTTAAAAATGCAGCCTAAGAAGACATTGCTCGTCCATGGAGATATGCCCGCCATGGAGTGGTTCCGCGATCAATTAAAAGAAAAGGCACCTGATATGGAAGTCATCATTCCAGAGCCAGGTGAGACGCACGAGATATAGCGGCTCCGCAGGCTAGAGTGCCTTTTATCAAACTGTAAATTCACATGAATTGGAAACGCGCTCTTTTTGGCACATGGTCGTGGAAACGTCCGATCATCAGTTTAGTGAGCATCTACCTTGCTCTCTCAGTCATCGTGCTATTCTTCGCTGATCGATTGATTTTCCAACCACCACCGAGCAGTTACTCACTCTCCGAGGTTGGATTTAAAACGATCACTACAGATGGTGGGACACTCGCCTCATTCATAATCGATGCGGAACCAGGCCAACCAACTCTCCTCTGGTCTCATGGAAATGCCGAAGATATCGGCCAGTTGAGAAGCCGCCTGCAAATGATCAATAAGCAGACAGGCTATGGTATACTCGCCTACGATTACCCCGGATACGGCGCCAGTGAAGGCAGTCCATCCGAGAGCACCTGCCATCAGAGCATTCAGGCTGCCTACCTCTATCTAACAGAACAGAAAAAGATTCCAGCAGACAAGATCATCCTCGTCGGTCAATCGGTCGGGTCAGGTCCGACATGCTGGCTAGCAGGCCAGAAACAGACTGCAGGAGTCGTTCTCATATCACCTTTTCTCTCCGCATTTAGAACAGTGACGAGAGTTCCACTGTTTTTAGGAGATCGGTTTGAAAATCTCATTGAGATCAAAAAATCATCATCCCCTCTTCTCGTCATTCACGGAGATAAGGACAAAGTCATTCCCTTCGAACACGGAAAAAAACTCTACCAACTGAGCCCATCGCAGGAGAAAACCTTCGTTCAGATAGAAGGCGCTGGACACAATGACCTCTTCTTCAAAGACAGCTTCAAAATCGCTCAACTCATCGGAAGTTTCTCAAAGAGATCAGAAAGGTGAGACGTGCCCCAAACGGCAGCTAAACCTCCGCATCTCTGTAAATATTATCGATTAAGCGGACGTTTCCGTAAAAGACCGCTGTGGCGAGCACTGTGGGGCTTTTCAGATCTAAAGCTGGCTGAAGTGTCTCTGCATCGACGAGAGTTAAGTAATCGATCTGAGGCGCTAGCTCAGACGCCTCGATATGCTCACGTGCAGACCGGAGAACATTTTCCACCGTTTGCTGCACAGTCGCCAGCAGCAGGGCTTCTCGTATGCGAGGCGCATCTGCACGAGCCTCTACTGTCAGCCGAGTATTTCGTGATGACATGGCGAGACCATCAGGCTCTCTCACGGTCTTCGCGGCGATTATTTCAACAGGCACATCGAGATCTCGCACCATGCGCCGTATGATGGCGAGCTGTTGATAGTCCTTTTCTCCAAACACTCCGTAAGAGGCTCCCGAAAGGAGAAATAGCTTCAATACCACTGTGCAGACACCATCGAAATGCCCTTCGCGCGTAGCTCCACAAAGTGTATCGGACAGGCTGGTTTCGGAAACGGTGATACTCCGATCAGCTGCGTAGAATTCATTGTCCTCCGGAGTAAAGACAGCATCCACCCCTTCAGCACGGCAAGCCGCGAGGTCAGCATCTAAGGTGCTCGGATAGTTTTCTAAATCCGAAGCCTTATCAAATTGCAGAGGATTGACGAAAATCGTGACGAGAACATTTCCTCCCACCTGCTTGGCCCTTCGGACCAGTGATAGATGTCCCTCATGAAGGGCTCCCATCGTCGGAACGATGATAATCGGCTCAGTCTGGGCATTCCGCCACGCTAGGATTTCATTCCTATTCGCTAACTCTTTCATCAGACAGGAACAGGCACTTCTTGGACGATGTCTTCGACGATTTTACGCGCTGTTAAGCCTGAGAACCTTGCGTCAGAATCGAGCACTAAACGGTGAGCTATCACATCGACAGCGATCGATTGCACGGTCTCTGGTGTCACAAAGTCTTCGCCTTTTAGTAAAGTCAGCGCCTGTGAGAGCTGCATAAGTGAAAGAGATGCACGCGGGCTGGCAGCCAGCTGAACACTCTCGCGCCCCCGAGTAGCTGCGACGAGAGCCACGATGTAATTCCGCATTTCATCTGTGACGCGGACTTTCGTGACGGCCTCTCGGCACTCGATAAGTTCTTCACGCGAGACGACGGGTTGCATAGAATCAACTGGATGCCCCTTCGTCTGAGAGAGGAGGATAGCGGATTCATCTTCTTCACTGACATAACCTAGCTGGCTCTGCAGTGCGAATCGATCCATCTGAGCCTCCGGTAGTGGGTAGGTGCCACGGAATTCGACAGGATTCTGCGTGGCAATGACAAAGAACGCATGAGACAGGTGGTGCCGCTTTCCATCGATCGTGACTTGGGACTCGCCCATGGCTTCTAGAAGCGCGCTTTGAGTCCGTGGTGAAGCGCGGTTAATCTCATCTGCGAGTAGGATATCAGTGAAAATAGGACCTTTTTGAAATGAAAAACTCTGTGAGGCCTGATCGAGAATCGACATCCCTAAAATGTCTGATGGGAGAAGATCTGGAGTAAACTGAACACGGCTAAAATTCACTTCAGTCATCGCTCGCGACAGAGCCTTAGCAAGAGTCGTTTTTCCTGTCCCGGGATTATCTTCGAGCAGGACATGTCCTCCTGCTAATAGACAGGCAAGGATACGACGCACGGTCTCATCTTGACCCTGAATAATGGAAGTAATCGCCTTATGCAGAGCATGGGCAGTGACAATAGATGACGCGAGCGTATGAGACATTCAGTATGAATTATTTTAAGGTGAAGGGACTGTGGCTTCGACACGTTCCACATGTTGATCGTAAACTGATCGGATGGCATCAAGTGTTGGCTGATGGCCAGCATCTTGTAGGCCTTTCCAGACCACATCATTGAGGATTTTGCGGCCAGTATTATGAGGATACCGTAGGTCGATATCTAAGAGGATTCTCGGGCCTGGGACGGTCTGGACGACGCAGACGAGATAGTCTTCTGGATCTGCGGGAGCGGCGCGCTCTACGCGAACGGATACTCCACCGATCGAGCCACTTCTGTGAACGCCTAAGATTTTAAAATCACCTGACTGAACCACTTGAGCCTGCCGGAGAGCACCTAAATACTTAGCAGAGGCAAGGGCGGATCCGGGCACTGGTAGACGTAACGAGTGAGACATCGCTTTCGCTAAGTCGTCTGACTCAATTATGCGGCGAAACTTTTCCACGGTATCGCGAAGATCTGCATCGATCGGAGGTGAGCCTGATGGCCAGCCCTCCAATGGCTTAACGTCTGCCAATAAAACATCCGCGGCGAGACGGCGTGCAGACAAGATCTCATCTCGGCTGAGACGTCTTAATTTCTCTGTCACAGCACCATGAAGCGCCCACTTCCCATTCGACTCCACACAGCGTAGAACAGTGAGTTCTGTGGGACGCATGAGTGATGGATTCGCAATGACGAGGACCTTTTTCTCAGAAAGGTATCCTGCATAGATCGGATCCACACCTGTGGCCTGCGCTGAAGCTCTATTCCAGACGGCACGTAATGTGTTAAATGAGGAGATTTTTACTGTATCTCGCCATTGCTTCGCATCGAGGAGGCTTCCGAGTTCCTGCATGATCCCCTTTCGTAAGATCTTGACGATTTCTTGCCCTAGAGCATCTGGAGAGTCAAATGACCGACTCCCAAAGAGACGACGAAAGTCATTAGGGAACAGTTCATTATAAATATCTAGCTCCTGATCTCCGAGAACGTAGTCATTCCTGTAATCAGACTGTGTGAACTCCTCAGGGACAAAGACTCTCCAATTGTCCTCACTCCGGCTCATTTCAATGCTCTCGTAGTCCGTAATCTCGTATTTTGGCCCCCAGAAGAAGAGAGACGCAGAAGCACTCTGCCCTTCTGCCTGTATATCGACAGGAATCACGATGCTCTCAGGATCAGTCAAAATTTCCCACATAGAGCCCTTTTCAGGCTCCTCCATCATATCACGGCTAGTGGCCATGAGCTGCTCATAGTCATCAGGCAAAGGCCTATCTACTCCACCCTGAAAGGCCATAACAGCGGCGAGATCTTTCGTCCGGCAGGCTTCTAGAAATCGCATGAGAGCGACTTCTGGCTTAGTAGAATGGATGGCTCCATGCTTCTCTTCAGCTGCGACTTGGCGCTTAAAGGCCTCTTCGCTACGTGCAGTAGATGATGCCAATGCGAGCGAGCGCTCACGGCTAATCCATGTCTCTAGCTGCACCTTTCGGGCGAGAACAGCGTCGTCGTAACCGAGTTGAACATTCTGGAATGATCCCGGTGTCGGACCCACTCGCCACGTGCCATCTTGTTCCACAACAGTTATCCCGAGCACTTGGACATTGAGGGCATTGTGTTGGCTTAAGACTTCTAAAACGATACCTGCGAGGTTCTCATCACGTTGAGACTTTAGCACATTGATCTGAGGAGATCGCCCCTTCCACTGTGCATTGATCACTTGCCACTGAGTCATCAGCTCCCCCTGCCTACGGGCTGTGACGAAGGGTGATATCGCTGTCTGTTTTAAGAAATCATCAGCTTGATCCGCCTCGAGCACCCTCTCAATGTGCTGCCTCGCAGACACGATCCATGACTCATCCTTTGCAGTCGATACACTACAGAGAATCAGCCAAAAGATGGTGGTCAGACGAATCAAAGCGTTTGAGTAAAGGTGTCGCTCTTTTTCAAGCTATCAATGAATGCGAGGAGAAGATTAATCGAATCTTCAATATCTGACTCCTCGATGGTCTCTACAACGGAATGCATGCAACGAAGTGGGAAGGAAACAAGCGCACTCGCTACTCCATCGCGTGAGGTGAAAATGCTATCTGTATCTGTGCCTGTAAAGCGCCCTGAAGCTTCGTGCTGTAGAGTGATTTTCGCCTTTTTAGCAGAGTCGATTAAGCGCTCGACGACAAGCGGATGATTCGCACCACCGTGACTCACGGTCGGCCCACCACCGAGGGTGACTTTTCCAACTTTAGAGTGATCAAGGCCCGGTGTGTCTGTGGCATGGGTGACGTCTAGACAAATGGCGACATCCGGGCGAATCGCATGAGTCGCCATCGTCGCTCCATTTCCGCCAATCTCTTCCTGCACAGCATTTAAACACACGATGGTAAAAGGAAGGGACTTTTTCGATGCTTTCAGACGTTTGAGAACTTGCTGGAGGATGAAGCCGCCTACGCGGTTATCGATGGCACGAGCAACGATGCGGCCTTTCGCTAATTCCATAGGTCCATCTTGATAGACGGCTGCATGACCGACTCGAATCCCCAGCTTAGCGACGTCTTTCTCATTCGAAGCGCCGACATCCACCCAGAGTTCATGCACCTTAGGGGCCTTCTCTGTTCCAAGAGAGTCTCGACGGAGGTGAATGGCTGTATTTCCAAGAATAGCAGGCACCACTCCCTTATCGCCATAGATATTCAAGCGGCGGCCTTGGCCGACAGCTGCGTCAGATCCACCTAGTCTATCGATTCGGATAAAGCCATCGCTCGTTACATGCTTCACGATGTATCCGATCTCATCGGCATGCGCTTCTAGCATAAGCACCTTATTACTAGTGCCTTTTACTGTGGCCCAAGTGTTACCATATGTATCGCACTGCACACTGTCAGCATATGGCTTTATCGCCTTGGCCCAGACGCGTTGACCAGGCATCTCCTGCCCGACGGGTGATGGAGTCTCGAGGAGGTTAAAGAGGAATTTTTTATCTACAGCTTTCACTGCTTACAGCTAAGGCTGAATCACTCGAATTGCCAAATGAATATCCTACAGATTATGGCAGCTCTTTCAGATCGTTCATATCTCTCAGCTCTATGTAGTAGCGAGGGAAGGTTTTAGAAAATGTTCGTTTCATCGTCCCGATGACCGCGATTTCCTTTCCAGCGAGCGCTTTCAGTCTAGATATTAGCGTCCCATCTGGATCTGAAATTTCCTCCATATTCACCCGGACATACGGCACGCCCTTTGGCTTCTGAGGTCCGAAGCTGATGTAGTGAAACTTTTTCTTCCCTCCGGTATTATAGACTCTCCCGGTGAGGATCATTGATTTCCAGCTGTGGACATCTTCAGACATCTTCGGCCCCGGTGCACGCATGACTTCCACAGCACCACGGCGAACGAATGGATGATCAGGAAATAAAGCCATGATCGCTTTGTCCTCATTGAGAATAGGCTCAGGCTCTTCTAACACCTCATCCGTCGGTGACGGAGGCAACTCGGTTGGCGTGACATCGATCGTAGGTGGGTTTTCAGCAATCGGCTCTTCAGACGGAAAATCAGGCTCAATGACTGGTTCTGGCTCGACTATCGGTGCGTCTATACGAGGAGTGTTAGTCGCGACAGATGGTGGGACGGAGTCTTCTTTCTGGGTGAAATACCACCACGCAGCACCTGCTGCCGCTGCGAGAAGAATAAGTGAAAGAGCGACCACAAGACCATTCCCGTTCGACTCGACTTTTACTTCTGGAGATTTTTGTTTCGAGACAGGCGTCGCTGCAGGGGTTTTGGGAGTTTTTTCTAGATTCAGCTTAGGCTGAGCAGCTTGCACTGGCTTGACAGGTTCTGGCTTATGCTCTGGAGCTGATATCATTTGCTCGGCAGACGGTGCTGCGAGTAGCTCCTGAAGTGACTCGCGCGCTTCTGCCTCATCCCAGCCGCCCGCCAGTGCACGCTGCGTCCACTGGCCGAGTCCACCGAAGGCTGAAGGCGGAATATTTCCCTCTGGCCAGCAAGCTGCCAACTGCACGAGCTCGCCGATCTTTTGCACCGCATCCTCCTCCATATCACCTGTAAGACTCTGGAACGGCCAGAGGCGGAAACTAAAGAATGCGAGTCCCGTGTCAGCACGCGCGTAGAGAATTTCATCGATCTGCAGGCTCAGCGCAGCCTTTCCCTCAGGACCTACAGCATCTAATACAGCCATCGCTTGGGCTGCTAACAAGCGCACATCTGTCTCACCTAAGACAGTCGCCTCATTCAGAGGAATCCCTGGCAGCAATTCCATCACAGCCCAAGGCATCGCATCGACATTATCGACTCCAGAAGCTAAGATACTGCGAAGATGAGGGTGCCTCAGTGAGCAAAAATACGCTGAAGACTCCTCATAGATCGGGCGCAAATGCGCGGAATCCCCTTTAAGCCCTTCTTTTGAGATAGGCTTTCCAATGTAACGAAAGATTTCGACTTCTGCACCTGTTGCTTTCTCCAGCCCAGCGAAACGCACCATCCTAGCGTCTTGCTGTTTAACATCAGTGATTTCGAAAGTGTCAGTCATCTCGCGTTCTCCATTCTTCATAAATTCTAGCACGCTGCAAGCCACAGGCACGGATTCAGCCTTTCATTTCTGAAAAATCCGCTCTATCTCCTCCCCGCCCCCCGTTTTTCCCATATTTATGAGTATCGAGCGCACTAGGAATTTTTCCATCATCGCCCACATCGACCACGGTAAGACTACCTTGTCTGATCGTCTCTTGGAATTCACCCAGACTGTCACACAGCGTGAATCCCATGATCAGCAGCTGGATTCCATGGATCTCGAACGAGAAAAAGGCATCACCATTAAGTCCCACCCCGTCGCCATGGAATACAAGGCTAAGGACGGACAGGTCTATAAACTGAACCTGCTAGACACACCAGGGCACGTGGATTTCTCTTACGAAGTCTCCCGCAGTCTCAATGCCTGCGAGGGCGCGATCCTCATGGTCGATGCTGCTCAAGGAGTGGAGGCTCAAACAATCGCGAACCTCCACCTCGCGAACGATCAAGATCTCACGATCATTCCCGTTTTAAATAAAATCGATCTCCCTGCAGCGGATGTCGATAAATGCCGAGAGCAGCTCGAGGACATTCTCGCCATTCCCGGTGAAGATGCCATCCCAGCCTCTGCGAAAGCTGGCATCGGCATCGAGGATATTCTCGAAGCCGTCGTTCAGCGCGTCCCTGCTCCCGTCGAGCACGAAGACAAGCTCCTCCGCGCAGGTGTCTTCGACTCCATCTACGATGCCTTCCGTGGAGTGGTCTCCTATGTCCGATGCTTTTCTGGAACGATGCAGCGCGGCCAAAAGATCAAACTCTTCGCCACAGACAAAGTCTACGAAATCAAGGAAGTCGGCGTCTTCACCCCGAAGATGGAAAAGCGCGATATGATCTCCGCTGGTGACGTCGGCTACGTCATCGCGAACATGAAGTCCGCAGCAGAAGTAAAAATCGGTGACACCATCACAGATAACACTCACCCCTGCCCAGAAGCGCTCCCTGGATATAAAGAAATCCAGCCAATGGTTTTCTCCGGCATCTACCCGATCGATACGTCCGACTACGAGGCTCTTAAAACGGCAATGGGTAAGCTGCAGATTAACGACCCTGCCTTCACTTATTCCAGCGAATCCTCCACAGCCCTCGGTTTTGGCTTCCGCTGTGGATTCCTCGGACTCCTCCATATGGAAATCATCCAAGAGCGCCTGCGCCGTGAATTCAATATGGACGTCATCTCCACCTATCCATCCGTTATTTACGAAGTGGATAAGACTGATGGAACGACTCTTATAGTAGACAATCCATCTTACCTCCCTGAGCAACAAGTCATCAATGAAGTCCGCGAGCCAATGGTGCGCATCTTCATCATGGTGCCTTCAGACTACATCGGAGACATGATGCAGCTCCTAGCAGAAAAGCGCGGCAATCTCGAAAACACCGAGACCATCGATGACATGCGCGTCATGCTCACAGGCGTCGTTCCTCTCGCTGAGATCCTCGTCGACTTTAACGATCGCATGAAATCCATGACGAAGGGTTACGGCTCCATGGACTACGAGCATGCCGGATATCGCGCAGCTAAGATGGTGAAAATGGATATGCTCATCGCGTCTGAGCCAGTTGAGGCATTCTCCACCATCGTCCACAGAGACAAGGCTGAAGGCTACGGCCGAGAAATGGCAAAACGCCTGAAAGAAGTCATTCCTCAGCAGATGTTCGTCGTCGCCATCCAGGCCGCCATCGGCGGAAAGATCGTGGCACGTGAGTCCATCTCCGCCATGCGAAAAAACGTGACCGCTAAGTGTTACGGCGGTGACATTTCCCGAAAGCGCAAACTACTAGAAAAGCAGAAAAAAGGAAAAGCCAAGATGAAGCAATTCGGCAAGGTCAACA
>CALFDI010000318.1 GCA_937952875.1 uncultured Verrucomicrobiales bacterium | reverse complement strand
GCTTGATTTTGTTGGGATCGAATGAGTCTAGCTTGAGTTCGAGAGTGCCGATTTCCTCGAGAATTTCGTAAAACTTTTCTCCACTCGAGTCGTGATTCCCGAGATCATCTGACAGCTCATCCACGCGTTTTTGAATCGCTGTCGCTTCGGCAAAGGCGCTTTCCGTCTCATTCCAGAGTGTGATTCCTTTGATATGAATACCTTCCTGAGGAAGATAACCGACGGCACAATCCTTAGGCGCCACGATCGATCCACCATTCGGCTCGATGACGCCTGCGATGCACTTCATCAGAGTGGACTTACCCGCGCCGTTATGCCCGGCAAAGGAAATGCGTTCTTTTGGCTGAACAGCAAAAGAGAGATTTTCAAACAGCACACGAGGGCCGTATTCGACGCGAAGACCTTGAATAGAGAGCACGCTTCAGACCTGCGTTAGAGCTAGAGACTTTACGAGGAAAAAACAGCCTTATGCAGCGAAGATCGAGGCAACGATGGACTGCCACTCTGCATGGAGACTCACGCTCGCCGGAGGAGTTGGCTTTCCCGCTCGCGAATACCAGTAGGCAGCATTTCCGAGATCTCCCTCGACACGGTGAAGGTAGGCGTGGATCCATGAGCCGTAGGGCTCATCAATGTGGTTACAGAGATCGTGAGCCTTAGACCAGTGACCTGATTGAACGAGCCAGAGAGCCTGAAGCGCAGGGCTACATTCTGCTGGAGGAGCTGTGAGATCGGATTCTAGAGATGAAAAAAACTGTTCGCGAGTCATTGGAAAATCGTTGGCATATTCATGAGCTGAGAGCTAGATTGCAATTATGAATTACATCTCACGAGCGGGCTTTTTGGGTATCGTTCTGGTGCTGTCGGCATTTGGTCCTCAGCTGACTGCTCAGGGCTTACCGATGCTAGAAAAAGATCACCTTCTCGGGGCCTTCGCTGGGGTGCAAAAGCGTTCTTACTACGTGGCGGTAGAACTGGACGGGCACCTAAATCTCATCAGCCTAAAGAAAGACGGCGCACGCATGAAAAGCCCGAGCGCCGAGGTAAGGTTTTTCATCGAAGAACAGTCGACGAAAAACGCAGAACAGTGGTCTTCTAAGCGATTCAAAGATGAAGAGATCTCCTCTGATCAGGAGGCAAAGGAAAATCCTGAGACTGTGACATTTATCGCGACAGCCTCGAATGACGCTCGGATTAAGGTGAACTATTATTTTAAAGATAAAGACATCTACTTCGATGCTGAGCTTTTAGATCAAGGAAAGGCAAAAGGAGAACTCCGGTATGGCTTCGACATCGTCATGCCTCGTGCCTATCGCTATACAAAGGTGACGGAGAACGATCAGTTAAAGGCTTCATCGAAGGGTGATAAGCTGACATTTTTCTTCGAGAAGGATAAGGTAAAGGCCAAGCTTCACGAGCGGATGAAAGACGTCATCGATGAGCACAAGGACGTCTTCGATTCTCCCTTTCTCGGTATGGAGTATGATCTGAATTGGTATAAAGGGACAAAGACGTCGATCGAATTGAGGAAAGAAGGTCCCGCCAAAATGCTTTTCGAACCTCACCCAAAGGCGAATAGCACAGTCTCTTATATGGGCACGGTGCGTGTCCTGCCTGATCCTGAAAGCACGGGGAAGGGGCCATGGGCTAAAGTCTCGATTACGAATTAAATGTCAGACCATTCTCCTAAGACGCGCCAGACAGGTGGGATTATTTTTCTCATCATTATCGGGCTACTCCTCGCTTTGGTAGGTAGCTTTTTTACCTGGATCATGTGGCGCTCATACTCGCGAGCACAAGACATGCGGAGCTGGCCAGCGGTAGAGGCGATCATTCTCCGCAGCGAATTAGAAGAGAGAAAGATCGGCCCTGCAGTGCCGTCTGACTTCCGCGTAGGTCTGCTCTACGCCTATCAGTATGAGGGTGAAGGATACGAAAGTGAGAACTACACGTGGAGAGATAATCCCTGGAGTAAGAAGCTGGAAAAAGCTCAAGTCGTCATCGATCAATTCCCAGAAGGCGAGATCGTGAATGCCTATGTGAATCCTGAAAATCCGCACAAAGCTGTGTTAAAGTTCGATACGAAGGCCCCGGGATACTCCATCTGGTTTCCCATCATTTTTGTGTTAGGCGGACTTGGCATCATTTATGGTGCTCTTTTTAGTAGAAAGGGCGACGTGTGATCACAGAGTTGCGACTGCAGAATTTCCGCTGTTTTTCCCATCTCAGTCTTGAGTTACCTGAAACGGGAGCTGTCTTTGTCGGTCAGAATGCACAGGGAAAGACATCGATTTTAGAAGCTATCTGCGTGTTGACCCGATTACACTCACCTCGGAGTCATCGTATGGGGCGTCTGATCAAGGTCGAGCAGCCGATGTTTGGCATCGCGGGAGAGGTGTTTCATTCCGAGAGACAGGTGCGCTACGCTCCGGGGAAAGGCGGGGGAATCGCTCTCACGGTGGAAGGCGAAACAGTCTCTACGAGTAAGGAGTATTTACAAGATGGCGGACTGATTGTCTGGATGGGAAATGAAGATTTAGAACTCGTGCGAGGATCTGGAGAGGTTCGGCGGCATTATCTCGACTTCATTTGTGGTCAGATGAGTGTGAACTACAGAAGAGCTTTATTTCGATATCGTAGAGCATTGAAAGCTAGGAACTTACTCTTAAAAGACCGTGTTTTGCGTAAAGCGGAAATTGATGCGTATACAAAGATTTTAGTCACAGAAGGCACCTCTGTTCAGGCTTCGCGAGAGGGAGTGGTGCTCGGGCTCGTCGATCCTGCTGCGCATTCTCAGGCAGTGATCAGTGGTCGAGATGAACGACTTGTATTAGAGTATGTCCCGAGTGGAGGACAACTGCTAGCAGACGCTTATGAGCAAGCGTGGGATGCTGAAGTGAGGCAGCGCCAGACGATTGTCGGGCCTCATCGAGATGATCTCAAAATGTCAATCAATGGGCTGTCAGCATCTGAGTATGCAAGTGAAGGTCAACAGCGGACGGCGGCTCTCGCGCTAAAGCTGGCGCAGGGGCAGTTGCTACAGCTCCGTGGAGGGAAGATGCCGATTTATTTATTGGATGACATTTTCGGAGAACTCGATGCGTCACGGAGAAATGCTCTGATGGAGCTACTCCCGAGGGATGCACAGAAGATCATCACGACAACGACGATCGATTGGTTGGAAAAGGGGCGGGGTTTTCCGATGTTTTCTGTTTCGGATGCAACTGTGGCTCGGGCTGATGGTGATCACGACTGAAGTCGTGACTCCGTTAGACTGAGACAGCTGCTTTGATGTGGGGCTCTGGATCGTAGTCTCGCAGTTCGAAGTCATCGAAGGTGAAAGAGTCAATGTCTGTGATCTCTGGATTGATCCACATCGTTGGTAATTGTCTTGGGCTGCGTGTGAGCTGGAGTTTTGCCTGATCGATGTGATTCGCATACAGGTGCAGATCTCCGAATGAGTGCACGAAGTCACGTGCTTCATAGCCGCAGACTTGGGCGATCATCTTTGTGAGTAGAGCGTAGGAGGCGATGTTAAACGGAACACCGAGAAAGAGATCGGCACTCCGCTGATAGAGCTGGCAGGAAAGACCTGGCTTCTCGCTTTCGATATCATGGACATAGAATTGAAAGAGCATGTGGCAAGGTGGCAGGGCCATCTCATCGACCTTGGCCACATTCCATGCCGAGACGAGGTGGCGGCGCGAGTGAGGAGTGTTTTTTAAGCCATCGATGAGTCTTTCGATCTGGTCAACGCTAGTGCCGTCTTCCTTTTTCCAATCACGCCACTGCTGACCGTAGACAGGTCCGAGGTCGCCGTTTTCGTCAGCCCATTCGTCCCAGATCCGGACACCGTTTTCTTTGAGGTAAGCGATGTTTGTCTCACCTTTGAGGAACCAGAGGAGTTCATGAATGATCGAGCGAAGATGCAACTTTTTCGTCGTCAGAACGGGGAATCCCTCTCGTAGATCGTAGCGCACCTGGCGGCCAAAGACAGATATGGTGCCTGTGCCCGTGCGGTCGCCACGCTCTTCGCCATGATCTAAGACGTCTTGTAGGAGATCCAGGTATGTCTGCATGCGGTTAAAGGTGACTGCAGCTGATGAATTGATCAACCCACGAATCTAACTGAGCAAATATTCGACGCGAAAGTGTTGCGCATCTACGGAAAAGGTTCTTTGTAGAGATATCGAATGAATTCTGACTTTTCACCTCCACCGCCCAGCAAGCTGAATCCGCGAGTGCGCCGTGTGCTAAATGTCTTCGCTGCAGGCTTTGCAGCCGTTATCCCGATCATTGGAACGATCTGGCTGGTGAAGCTGATTTATCAGCTTCTTCTGGAAGTCGGAGATAGGATCACAGCTTTTTTCGTAAAGGCATTCATGGTCCTCAGAGGGGAAGATATCAATGGAAAGGTCGTCATTGATTTCCCAGGAGATGACGCCTTTCGACTTATTCTACCGGTTCTACTGCTCCTGGGAATCGGCTTTATTCTGACGAATCGTTTAGGAAAAAGTATTCTCCAATGGTTCAATCGCACTGTGCGGAGAATTCCTGTGTTAGGGTTCATTTACAGCACTCTGTCACAATTCGTGGATGCAGTAAGAGGTCTTGGTGGAGACCAGAAATTCAAAGGAGTCGCTTACGTGGAATATCCGAGTCCTGGTAGCCGTCTCATTGGATTCATTACCGGTAACTATCACGATGTTCAGACGGGGAAAGGCGTGACGACGATATTCATCCCAACAAGCCCAAATCCCATGACTGGCTTCGTTGTCATCATGGATGATGACAAGGTCTTCAAGAGTGATATGAGTCTAGAAGAAGCCTCGAAAATGATCCTATCCGCCGGCCTAGTCGCACCCGAGTCCTTCGCTGACGATATGAATGGCGTGGAGAAAGATTAGACGCCAGATCTAAAGTGCTAGATCCTTAAGCTCCTCTGGTCGTAAGGATGGATGGATTCTATAAATGGGATTAGAAATCTTTTCTTGATAAGAGGCTAGAACATGAGCGATCGCAAGCGAGAATGTCTTAGAGTCGTCAGCATCTAAAACTGATTTCCCTAACTGGAGAGTAGACATGAGTTCTCTTATTTGAGCGTCAACTTGATTAAGGAGATCTGAGG
>CALFDI010000317.1 GCA_937952875.1 uncultured Verrucomicrobiales bacterium | reverse complement strand
CACCACTGACAGGGATACAGGTCGGGTGGATCTGCGTGTAACATGGGTTAGCGAAGTAGGCCCCGCGCTTGTGCGCCTTAAAGACAGCCATGACATTGCAGCCCATCGCATTTGTCGAAAGGTAGAAGACATTTCCATAACCACCGGAGGCGATGATGACAGCGTCAGCGGCATGCTTTGTGATCTCTCCTGTCTGGAGGTGGCGGACGATGATGCCTTTCGCATGACCGTCTACCTTCACGAGATCTCACATCTCTGTCCGTGGGTGCATCTTGACACCGCCCTTAGCGACTTCTTTTTCTAAAGCCTGATAGCACCCGATGAGGAGCTGCTGACCTGTCTGACCACGCGCGTAGAATGTGCGTGATACCTGAGCTCCACCGAATGAACGGTTAGCGAGGAGGCCGCCGTATTCACGAGCGAACGGGACGCCCTGCGCGACGCATTGGTCGATGATGTTCGTCGAGACTTCTGCGAGGCGGTAAACATTTGCTTCGCGTGAGCGGAAGTCGCCGCCCTTCACGGTATCGTAAAAGAGGCGGAATACAGAATCGCCATCGTTTTGGTAATTCTTAGCCGCATTAATTCCACCTTGTGCAGCGATTGAGTGAGCACGGCGTGGGCTGTCTTGGTAGCAGAAGCATTCAACTTGATAGCCTAGCTCAGCAAGCGTGGCAGCTGCTGATCCACCAGCGAGGCCAGAGCCTACGATGATGACTTTGAATTTCCGCTTGTTGGCCGGGTTGATGAGCTTCGAGTTCATCTTATGGCTCGTCCACTTATCTTCGAGTGGGCCGTCCGGAATGTTACTGTTGAGAGACATGAGTCGAAAGGTATAGGTAAGTGGTTACTCGTTATTTAGGGAGATTAAGGTCTTTAAGGACATCTCTAAGATGATCTCCTCCGAGGCCTAATACGATGGCGACGGGAATCGAAATAAAGCCGAGGAATATCAACAGGGCATAGGCTTTACTGCCGTAATCGATGAGTGATGCAGTCTTGCGCGAACGGAGGCCGAGAGTCTGGAAAATAGAAGCGACTCCGTGTGAAAGGTGGCTGCAGAGAAAGCCCATCGCGACGATGTAGAAGAGCGAGTTTCCAAGGTGCTGGAAGCCAGCGATGACCATTGCATAAGGATCACCATTGTCAGCGAGAGCTTTCAGTGTGTCGTCAGTCGCACGGATGGTATACTGAAAGATGTGCCAGATGATGAAGACGAGAACAGTTAAGCCTGACATGATCATGAACTGCGATGACTTTGACGCCACGCTTGTGTTCTCGTTCTCATAAACAGGAGAAACCTTGCGATTATGAATCGTGAGTTGGACCGTCGCTATGATGTGGAGAGCGAGCATCACGAGTAGGCCGAGACGGGCGACCCAGACGATCTTGCCATGGCCGAGGCCGTGCAACCATTTCGCATACTCATTAAATGACTCCGCACCTGAGAAGATGAGCAAGTTACCAGTCAAGTGACCAGCGAGGAAAAGAGCCATGGCGAGGCCAGTGACAGCAACAACGATTTTTTTGCCAATGGAGGACTTCCAAAATGCACAAAGAGAACAAGCAGAACGGGTCATGATAGACAGTGAGGAGAGGGCTTTCCTCCTACGCGCGAAAACATAATAGAGAGACTGCTCTATGCAAGGTTGAAGGGGGGGCTTTTTCAGTTTCTTCTGAAAAATTTAACCCCCGTATGTTTAGGAGAAATTAGACTGATGAAATGACACCAGTTTACAGCGAACTAATGATTTCGCTGACTTTCAGGTCCTTCTGACCCCATGGAATAGTGGCTAGCGTTTTGCGCTGCTTGTCACTGACTTTGAGCTTTAGCTTATCAGCAAAGTAAGGTGTCAGATCTTTTCCTGCTGCAGCGGAGGCAGAGACCATGAGGCTGATACATTGTTGAAGGGCTGTCTCTTCATCGACTGGCTCGATTACAGGACAGTCATTGATGTTCTGGTAGAAGCGTTTCACGAACTCATTACCTCCATGCTCAGCTCTGAGCTTGAGCATGAGGGAGGCATACATGACGTTCTGGTCTGATGGGCGGATGGCTTTGCCATTCTCATCTTTGAGTCGATTGCCCTTTTCTCCTGTGCCGGCCTTATCAGTAAAGGCTGCGACGAAGCTCATGTCGTTCTTTTCAAAAAGCGTAATGGCGGAATCAATCGTCTGCCGAGTTGTGTGATCCTTGTCAACATAGCCAAGTGAATCGATGCAGACGTAGCGCATGAACACCGCAAATCCCGTTTTGAAGCAATTATGTCGATTTCTAAAACCGAAGTAGTTACGGCCCATTTCGTAGAAGTAGCAGTGGGAGATGCGTTTCGGATTCTGTATCAGGAGAGGATACTGAACATCATAGAACTCGATTATTTCGATACCTGTGGATCCGATGTATCCACATCCATATCCGCAACTGAGCCCTCGCTTCGGGAGAGCACAGAGAGTCGCTCTTCCATCGACCTGTTTGAATTGCCGAGGAGTGTATCCTGTGAGCTCGTGATACAGGACATAGGCTGCGTCGAGCTTTTTGACGAAGTCAGTGATGACGGCGGGATCGAGTTTTTCGTTGGTCGTAACGAGGGCGATTTTTTCCCCTTTCCACGCCAGCATGTCGAGTTGATCGACTTCTTCTTTTTCCCAGCGATCAGGGTAGAAGGCCATCTTAGCATAGTCGATAGGCTCTGGGGTAATGAGATCTTCAGCTTGGAGAGTGAGGGTGAAGGCGAGGCTGAGTAAGAGGGGCTTGATCATATGAGAATTATTTTAAAAGGCGGACATCTCCCTGACGGCGTGTGATTCCGAGTGAATCGAGACGCTCAAGAAATGGCATGAGGACTTTACGTGTGGTTCCAGTCGCATCTCTCAACTGACCTGCAGTTGCTTCTCCGTGAGCGGTGAGGTGTGCGATAGTTGATTCCTTAAGAGTATTGAATGCAGTGGTGCTGATGATGACTTTCGGCTCTAGCTCGACGACTTCTTTGCTGCGGAGGAGAAAGGCGTAGGCCTTTTCTTCTGCTTGTGTTGTGATAACAGCGCTACGAGT
>CALFDI010000316.1 GCA_937952875.1 uncultured Verrucomicrobiales bacterium | reverse complement strand
GGCAATGCCTTTTGGTAGCTCTTGAGCGAGAGCTTGAGTCATACCTTCGATCGCCCATTTTGTTGCACAATATGGGGCCACGTCTGGTGAGGTAGACCTTCCCCAGCCGCTGCTAAGATTCGCAATGATGCCGCTTCCCTGCTGTAGCATGAGTGGCAGGACCACCCGGATCATGCGAGCGACTCCACAGATATTAATCTGCATGACTTGCTCGAATTCCTCCTCGCTTACCTCCCAAAGCGGCTTTGGCGTATTAATAATTGCAGCATTATTAATGAGGAGATCTGGAGTGCCTGTCATAGCTGATGCAGCTGCCACCCACTGCTCTACTGAGCGCTCAGAGCTGACATCTGCGGATTGAAAGTAGTGATCACCTCCTAGATCCATTTCTAAATCTTCTAGCTGTTGTTGACTGCGTGCGCAGCCAGCGACCTGCCAGCCTCGCGCGGCAAAACCTTCTGCCAGAACTTTTCCCAACCCTTTTGAAACTCCTGTGATCCAGACTGTTTGTGACATTTTTTGATGCTCTTAGGGTTATCCATTTTGAGAATGCACGCGATCATCTACGATCACTCCGTCTTTAATGACGAGCGTGCGTTGCCCTTGGTTCGCTAATTCTTGGTCGTGAGTAACGACGACGAGAGTGCGCTTCTTTTCCTCTGCGAGACCAAAAAGAAGATCAATGATCTCAGCACCATTTCGAGAATCGAGATTCCCTGTGGGTTCATCGGCGAAGATAATATCCGGATCATTGACGATGGCTCGAGCAATGGCCACGCGTTGCTGCTCTCCCCCAGACAGTTCAGCTGGCAAGTGATCGAGACGGTGCTCTAGACCAACACGAACAAGAGCTTCGCGAGCTGCCGCTAGACGATCATTCCCGCCGATCATTCCAGGAAGCGCGGCATTTTCCACTGCAGTGAGTTCTGGTAAGAGATGATAATTTTGAAAAATATAGCCAATTTTCTCGTTTCGGAGTTTAGCGAGTGGCTTACGGCCAATGGCATAAATGTCTTGGGCATCTATGATAACCTGCCCCTGCTCAGGGCGCTCAAGACCAGCCAGCGTATACATCAACGTGGTCTTTCCTGCGCCACTTGGGCCTGTGAGGAAAAGTTGCTCTCCCTTTGCGACTTCGAGCGAGAGACCGCGTAGGACATCGACGACACGATCTTTCCCTATCTTGTATGAACGATGAAGATCGACGGCTTCTATAACTGTAGGTGCGGGGCTTTGGCTCACGGTGAAGAGTCATAAACATGGATTGGCTGATTGCAATGCACCTTTCCGTCCGCCAAGACTACTGGCGTCATGCGTATCGTCTCTCTTTGGCTACTTAGCAGCATCACCCTTCTGGCCCATCCATCTCATAAAGATGCCTTCCGGCAGTTGGAAGAAATTCTGCCCACACCTACTCAGAATCGCACAGCATCTGGGGCGCCCGGTCATCGCTACTGGCAGCAAAAGGCTGACCATAAGATTCAGATCACACTGAATGAAGTGACACATGAAATAACAGGCAAGCAGACGATTCGGTATACGAATAACTCTCCCGACACATTGCGCTATCTCTGGCTTCAGCTCGATCGGAATACCTTCCGACCAGAGTCCCACAAGCATCAAACACGCTCGGAGTCTGGGCTGAGTGATATGGAGATGAAAAAATTCGAGTCTCAACTTTACCAAAATTCCTTCGATGGAGCGTATAAGATACAGTCAGTGGCGCAGGCTGACGGGACACCATTGCCCTTCACTATCGTCGAGACCATGATGCGCGTCGACTTACCCACTGCGTTAAATCCTGGGGATCAGTTCGAATTTAATAGCAGCTGGAGCTTCACCCTGAACGACCGCTTAAAATCTTGGGGTCGGAGTGGCTACGAGGTCTTCCCCGAAGACGGCCATGCTCTGTATCAAGTAGCTCAATTCTTCCCACGCATGGCAGCCTACACAGACACAAACGGCTGGCAGCATAAGCAATTCATTGGACGTGGAGAGTTCGCACTCGAATTCGGTGATTACGAAGTCGAGATCACTGTGCCGAGCGATCACATCGTAGCTGCTACTGGTTCTTTGGTAAATCCGGAAGATGTGCTCAACGCTCGGCAACAAGAGCGCCTATCAGAAGCAGAAAATGCAACTAAACCAGTCTTTATCGTGACTCAGAAGGAGGCTGAATCTACCATAAAAGACGGACTACTCGAAGCTGGTAAGACGAAAACGTGGATCTACAAAGCTGACAATGTGCGCGACTTCGCATTTGCTAGCTCCCGTCGCTTCATTTGGGATGCCATTCAACACAGTCTACCAGAAAGTGGGAAAAAAGTATGGGCGATGTCTTTCTACCCGCCAGAGGCTGAGCCCTTATGGAGTCAGTATTCGACGAATGCGATTATTCATACTCTCAACGTCTACTCGCGCCTCACATTCGACTACCCTTACCCGACTAGCCTCTCCGTGCATGGCAAGATCTGGGGTATGGAGTATCCGATGATCACCTTCAACGGTGGCCGCCCAGAAAAAGATGGCACTTATTCAGAACGGACAAAAAAGGCCCTCATCAGCGTGATCATTCACGAAATAGGTCACAACTGGTTCCCCATGATCGTGAACTCCGATGAACGCCAATGGTCTTGGATGGACGAAGGGCTAAATAGCTTTCTACAATCGATCGCTGAAGAAGAATGGTCTGATAAACCATACAATGTGCCAAGCTTACCGGAAGATATCACTCACTATATGATGAGTGATCGTTCTCGCCCCATCATGACGAACTCGGAGTCTATCCTGCAGTTCGGTAGTAATGCCTATGCTAAGCCTGCTGCGGCACTCACTGTGCTCCGTGAGACTGTGATGGGACGCGAGCTCTTCGACTTTGCTTTTAAAGAATATGCCACACGCTGGAAGTTCAAGCGCCCGTATCCAGCAGACTTCTTTAGATCGATGGAAGATGCATCTGGCATCGATCTCGACTGGTTTTGGAATGGCTGGTTCTACACGACTAAGCACGTCGATCTCGCTCTGGATGAGATCACAATTTATCAGCTAGATAAAGGTCACCCCAAAGATAAGGCCATTCGTGAAGCTGAAGAAAAAGCTGAAAAGGCCGGACGTAACCTCACTCATGAAAGAAATAAAGATCTGCCGAAGTTCACGGCCGATAAGCCAGAACTCAAAGACTTTTATGATAGTTACGATCCTACTGATCTAGACGAAGCAGACTTAAAAGACTACTTGGATGGACTCGATAAGCTAACAGCGAGTGAGCAAAAACTACTCGAAAATCAAAGTCACTTCACTCGTGTAACGATCAAGAATATCGGAGGCCTTGTCACTCCTATCATAGTGAAGGTCAGCTTCGATAACTCGAAAACGCAGACATACACCTTTCCTGCTGAGATCTGGACGAAAAACGAATCATCAGTCAGTCGCCTTCTGATCACAGAGCAGGCTATTTCGAAAATCGAAATCGATCCTGGTCGCGAAACTGCAGACACCGATCATACGAATAATATCTGGCCGCGTGAACCGAAGACAAAACACTTCAAACTTCTGCCAAATGACGAAGAGGACGATGAGGAGAACCCGATGCAGAAAGCTCTGAATAAAGAAAAAGAAAGTAAAGAAGCAGCAAAAGAAGATAAATAACTCTCCTTGTCGAAGCTTCCTACCCCACATACCTTAGCTGATGATCATTCGTCTTGTGATTCTGTATTTGGCTCTGCTGAGCATCAGCCACGCACAGATCCCAGCTCTGTCTCAAGAGCGACTCCCGAGTGCTCCTTCAGATCTTATTTATGATCCTGACAGCTACTTCCGCATTCATCCTAGCGAGCGTCAACAGGTCTCGCAAACGATTCAACGGATAAAAAACGCATACGACTTTGATGTCTACATCGCTGTCTTCGGAATCATCGGTCAGACCTCAGCAAGTCTCAGAGCGCAGACGTTATATGATCATTGGTTTGGCAAAGACGACCCTCGGGATGGCATTTTATTCGGCTTCGATATCGAAAACCGCTCAGTCTCTATCGCAAGGAGACCAAATGCCTCTACTGAAGACATTGCCAAAAACGAGAAAGGCCGTATTCCAGATCACCGCCTGTCTCGAATTCTAAATGCCGTGAGAAGCCGCTTTAACGCGACGTTTAAAGACGCTACTCCAACGGTCGATAGAGCTGATCACATATCTACGATTCTCTCCCTCCTAGAAGAAGAACTCGCTCTCGAAGTGACTCCTGAAGAAATCATGTCAGATTTTGAACCTAGCCGCCCGCCTGTTTTGAAAGGGCTTCTTATGTCACTCCTCGTTGCGGCTCCATTTTTCGTTCTTTTTCTCTGGATCAAACGCAGAATTACAAAAGTGCGCCATAGATACGTCTTCCCCACACCTGACATCCCTAAGCGCTTAGGTGGCTCGAATTCGGGTGGAACAGGTGCTTCGATACAGTTCACTGTTAAGAAAGATTAAGCACCTAACTTTCAGACTTACCAGCTGACAAAACGTGACAGGTTGAGAGAAATGCGCCCAACTTTTCTTACCGGCATTCGAAATATTGCGCATTTTCGCTTCAAATCGCTCGTTTCGACTCGCTTTTTTTAGTCATTAATGCAGATTTGCGCCGTATTACCCCATTTTCATATGGCCAATCAAAAACTAGACGGTGCTCAAGCACTTATCAAAACACTCGATGACCTTGGCATTGAGTTTATCTTTGGTTACTCCGGTGGAGCAGCCATTCCTATTTTCGACGCTCTGGAGACAGTGGAGACAAAGATGAAGTTCATCCTCGTCCGCCACGAGCAGGGCGCCGTCCACATGGCTGACGGCTACGCTCGCTCCACAGGAAAGCCTGCTGCTGTTCTCGTCACATCAGGTCCTGGTGCTGGTAATACAGTAACTGGCCTCATGACTGCACAGATGGATTCTGTTCCTATGCTAGTCATTTGTGGTCAACAGGTCACATGGATGCTAGGGAAAGACGCTTTCCAAGAAGCAGATATTTTCGGAATTACGATTCCTGTGGTAAAACACAACTACCTCGTTAAAGAGACCAACGATCTCGTTCGCGTAGCGAAGGAAGCATATCACATTGCAACGACTGGTCGCCCAGGACCTGTCTTGATTGATGTGCCAAAGAACGTGTCTTCCGGCGACTTTACAGCTGATATGGATCCTGACCTCGACCTACCTGGCTATGATCCATATGAAGCTCTCAATATCGACCCTGCAGGCGTCGAAGCTGCTGCTGACATCATTGCAAAAGCAGAGCGCCCTGTGATCTTAGCAGGCCAAGGCACAATGATCGCACGTGCTGACAAGGAACTGATGCAACTCGCTGAGACGCTCGGTTGCCCTGTCACGTCTACCCTTCTTGGTAAGGGTGTTTTCCCTGAGACGCATGACCTTTCTCTCGGCATGCTCGGCATGCACGGCACTGCCTATGCAAATAAGGCGATGGTCGAATGTGATGTCTTGATCAATGTGGGCTCACGCTTCGATGACCGCATCATCGGTGATGCGAGCAAGTTCTGTAAAGATGCCAAGATCGTGCACATCGATATCGATGCTGCAGAGATGGATAAGATGATCACGCCAGATGTGCAGATCGTAGGAGATGCGAAGGCTGCATTGACTCAACTCAATCAGCATGTGAAGCCTCTCGCAACGAAGCCGTGGCTAGAAAAGCTCGATGGATACAAAAAGAAGTTCCCTCTTTCTTATAAAAAGCAAGGCGGCCTTCGCATGCAGCAAGTCATCGAGGAATTCTATAATCAGACCAATGGTGATGCCATCGTCTCAACAGACGTCGGCCAGCATCAAATGTGGGCTGCTCAGTTCTACAAGAATAACGAATCCTTCCACTGGCTCTCATCCGGTGGTGCAGGCACCATGGGATTCGGCTTTCCAGCAGCTATAGGTGCGCAGCTAGCTCATCCGAATAAGACCGTTATTTCCATCTCTGGTGATGGCGGCTTCCAGATGACTCTCTTCGAACTCGCGACGGCTGCTATTCATAAGCTCCCGATTAAGATTCTCGTTCTGAATAATCACTACCTCGGTATGGTCCGCCAGTGGCAGGAACTCTTCTTTGAAAACCGCGAATCTGGTGTTGATCTCGAAGGGAATCCTGACTTCTGTAAACTCGCAGCTGCATATGGCATCCCGAGCGTTCACTTTAAGCGCCCGGCAGACTGCCAACGTAAGATTGAAGAAGCTCTCGCATACAACGACGGCCCTATTCTCATCCATGCTGAGTGTGTGAAAAATGAAAACGTCTTCCCTATGATCCCTGCAGGAGCAGCCCTAGAAGACATGATCACCGAAGCTCCAAAGCATAAAATGGCAAAGCCTGTCGGATCCACCTAGAACACTGTTTTTATAGTAGGAGGTTATTAGATTCTTGATCTTCATCAGTTCTAGTAGGCTCGTGCGGCTCAGCCGCATCATACAAACACATCTCTTTTTACGGTCACTTTTTACCTTATCACTTTCCCTCATGTCTAAGACCATTGTCACCACTGACACACCCGTAACTGCCAAAAAAGTAGGCGGTTCTCATACTCTTTCTATTTTAGTCAATAACACGCCAGGTGTGCTCATGCGCATTTGTCAGGTGTTCTCACGCCGCGGCTTTAATATCGATTCACTCGTCGTTTCGGAAGGCCGGGACCCAAATTTTTCTCGCATGACGATCGATGTCTCTGGCGATCCAGAAGGCCTCGAGCAAATCATCAAGCAAGTCAGCAAGCTCATCGATGTCATTCACGCATACGAACACACTGAAGCGAATGCAGTTCAGCGTGAAATGCTTCTTTTAAAGATCAACACCAGCGGGTCTGAGCGTTCTGAAGTGCTTCAGGTCATCGAGCACTTTGCGTGTAAAACTGTCGATTTCACACCGACTTCGATCATCGCTATGGCCACAGGAACGACATCTAAGATCGATGCCATGATGACCGCCGTCGCGCCATATAACATCGTCGAAACTGTCCGCACTGGTAAAGTCGTGATGGCTCGCGGTGAGCAGCCGACTTAGAGTCAGCACCTTACTTCTAAAATACCAAAGGCTACCTCTTCACGGAGGTGGCCTTTTATTTTGTTTCCATGAGCACAGGCCATGATTGACGCACTCACAAGGAGACTGATAGATATTATGAAAGGCAAAGATAGCGCGAAGTCTTCATAAGAACTTCACACAGGCCTTAGACCATTCGGAAATCCCACACGCACTCAAAAAACACTCACTCTCATGGAACACGCTACTCAGACTGAAGTCGAAGAAGCTGGAAAACACATCCAGGCCCTCGTCACCTCGCTAAATTCCGTCCTCTTCGGACAGGAAGACTTAATCGACCTCGTCGTCACAGGCGTGCTCGCCAGAGGTCACGTTCTCCTCGAAGGCCTTCCTGGATTAGGAAAAACAGAACTCGTCAAAGGACTCTCCAAATGTCTCAAGCTCGAT
>CALFDI010000315.1 GCA_937952875.1 uncultured Verrucomicrobiales bacterium | reverse complement strand
AATGAAGGCATCTCTCATGGCCTTGCGAGCGAGTCCAGAGCAGTCGATGCCACGGCTCGATTCTCCTCCCCACACATAAGGCGTATTTTCTAGTTTGCGAAGATTCTGAATATAGGCAGATCTGAGCTGATCTTGATCGATTTTACTCTGAGGTAGCAGAAAAGGGAGAGTCGCAAGAGCTGGTAGCGCGATGAGGCAGATACGGCATTTTTTTCTATTCCACAGGATGAACAGCCCAAGCGCCCATGCTAGGCCAAGCGCTAACAGTATACCTCCATTATGCATCTTGCTGGAAACCGGGTTCCACCAGAGGACGACTGCGGCGAGGAGAGATCCTATACAAAAAATCAGCGAAAGCCTGCGGCACATGAAAGAGAGAATAGGCCGCAAGAGCGAAGTGCTCATGAAGCGAGTATGAAGATTCCGCGCGAATGCATTGCCTCCGAGTCTCCCCAAAAGCGAAAATTCGCAGTTCGACGCTCCTCAGTCTTGACCGAAGGTGGCTCCTCTGTCACACCCCTACAAATTTAGACACTCCACTGGATGCCAAAAGACACTTCGATCTCAAAAATTCTCGTGATCGGCTCCGGCCCGATCGTTATCGGCCAAGGCTGCGAATTCGACTATTCAGGCGTTCAGGCCTGTAAAGCTCTCGCTGAAGAGGGATATAAAGTCATTCTCGTTAATTCGAACCCTGCGACGATCATGACCGATCCAGAGTTCGCATTTAAGACATACATCGAGCCTATCACCCCTAAGACGATCGAGAAGATCATCGCGAAAGAGAAGCCTGATGCCCTCCTGCCGACACTGGGTGGTCAGACAGCGCTGAACTGCTCGATGGATCTCTTTAAAGAAGGCACCTTAGATAAGTATGACGTCAAGATGATCGGGGCGAATGCTGATGCCATTGATAAAGGAGAAGATCGTCTGCGATTTAAAGAGGCTATGATCAGAATCGGTCTCGATGTTCCCAGTTCTGTATCAGCTCGCTCGATGGAAGACGCGCGGCGCATCGCAGAAGAGATCGGCACCATGCCACTGATTCTTCGTCCAGCCTTCACCCTTGGCGGAGCCGGCGGAGGCATCGCGTATAATAAGGAAGAGTTCGAAGAAATCGTCGAGCGTGGACTCGATCTCTCACCGACGACGGAAGTCCTCGTAGAAGAATCTCTCCTCGGCTGGAAGGAATACGAGATGGAGGTCATGCGTGACCGCGCAGACAACTGCGTCGTGATCTGTTCGATTGAAAATTTCGACCCAATGGGTGTCCACACGGGCGACTCCATCACCGTTGCTCCTGCCCAGACGCTCACTGACCGTGAGTATCAGATCATGCGTGACGCCTCCTTTGCCGTTATCCGTGAGATCGGCGTTGAGACAGGTGGATCGAACATTCAGTTCTCCGTGAATCCTGCAGACGGTCGTTGTATCGTGATCGAGATGAATCCGCGTGTGAGCCGCTCATCCGCTCTCGCGTCGAAGGCTACTGGCTTCCCGATTGCTAAGATCGCGGCGAAGCTCGCTGTCGGATACACGCTCGATGAACTGCCAAATGATATCACTCGTGAGACTCCTGCTAGCTTCGAGCCGACCATTGACTACGTCGTGACGAAGCTTCCTCGCTTCACGTTCGAGAAGTTCCCAACTGCAGATTCAGTTCTCACAACTCAGATGAAAGCAGTCGGTGAGGCCATGTCGATCGGTCGGACCTTTAAAGAAAGCATGCAAAAGGCTCTCCGCTCACTTGAGACTGGGCGTTGGGGCTTTGGCTTCGACGAGAAGGAACCACAGGCCCCTAGCCGTGAAAAGATCGAGCGTAAGCTCTTTGTCCCGAATGCTGAGCGCATCTTCTGGTTACACACCGCCTTTACTCACGGCTGGACTGTTGAAGAAGTTTTCGAGGCTACAGCCATCGATCGCTGGTTCCTCGTTCAGCTCGAACAAATCGTTAACGAAGGGAAAGCCCTCAGTTCTAGTGAGAATGTGTCGAACGGTATCGCTGGACTCGATCAAGTCGCGATGCGCCGTGCGAAGAAGCTCGGGTTTTCAGACCGTCAGCTCGCCCGACTCACTGACTCCACAGAGATGGAGGTCCGTAGCCACCGTAAGTCTCTCGATGTGATTCCGAACTACCGTCTCGTAGACACCTGTGCGGCGGAATTTGAAGCAGCCACGCCGTATTTCTACTCGACCTACGGTGATGAAAACGAGGCGCGCCCGAATGCTGATAAAAAGACCATCATCATTCTCGGTGGCGGGCCTAACAGAATCGGCCAAGGCATCGAGTTTGACTACTGTTGTTGTCATGCCTCCTTTGCTCTGCGTGATCTCGGCTACGAGACGATCATTGTAAATAGTAACCCAGAGACGGTTTCTACAGATTACGATACCTCAGATAAGCTCTTCTTTGAGCCTCTAACTCTCGAAGATGTTCTTAATATTTGTGATCAGGAGCAGCCAGATGGCGTCATCGTTCAGTTCGGTGGACAGACCCCTCTGAATCTCGCGGCCGATCTCGAAAAAGCAGGTGTCCCAGTCATCGGCACTAGTCCGACGAATATCGAGCTCGCAGAGGATCGGAAGTTTTTCTCAGCACTGCTCGACCGTATTAATCTGAAGCAGGCAGAGGCCGGCACCGCTGTCTCTGAGGACGAGGCCGTCGCCATCGCAGACCGCATCGGCTACCCAGTGCTCGTCCGTCCATCATTCGTTCTCGGTGGGCGTGGCATGATGATCGTCTATAATGATGAAGAACTTCGCCACTACATTAAGAACGCAGCTGATGTCGCTCCAGATCGTCCGATTCTAGTAGATCGTTTCTTGGAAAATGCCATGGAAGTCGATGTCGACTGTATTTCTGATGGTGAGACCACAGTTGTCGGAGCGATCATGCAGCACATCGAGCAAGCTGGTATTCACTCTGGTGACTCTGCCTGTGTGATTCCAGCCTTCGGTATCGATGAAGCGATGCAGCAGACGATCATTAAGGCTGCGAAAGATCTCGCCCGTGAATTAACCGTGCGTGGACTCATGAATATTCAGTTCGCGATCAAAGACGGCGAGCTCTACGTCATCGAGGTTAATCCACGTGCATCCCGCACAGTGCCATTCGTCTCGAAGGCTATCGGCGTCCCGCTCGCTAAGTTAGCCGCTCGTATCATGGTCGGTGAGAAGCTCGTTGACCTTGGTTTCACAGAAGAAACTGTTCCTCCACACTACTGTGTCAAAGAAGCCGTCTTCCCATGGCCTAAGTTCCCAGGAATAGACATCGTCCTCGGGCCAGAGATGAAGTCTACCGGAGAAGTCATGGGCATCGACCAAGATCTCGGCCTCGCTTACGCAAAGTCTCAGATCTCAGCCTTCAACCCACTGCCAAAGAAAGGAAACGTCTTCTTAAGCGTGAATGATCGCGACAAAGGCCGTGCCGTCGCAGTAGCGAAAGACCTCGAAGCTCTTGGCTTTGGAATCTATGCCACAGGCGGAACATTTAAGCGTCTTGAAGCAGAAGGTATCACAGCTGAACGTCTCTATAAGTTGACCGAAGGAAAGCGGCCACACGTCGTCGACATGATGAAGAATGGAGACATTCAGTTCATCATTAACACACCGTCAGGTCACGAGGCACGTGAAGATGAAATTAAGATCCGCTCAGGTGCAGTGACCAATAAGATCAGTCATTGCACGAACTTGAGCGCTGCAGAGATGTCCGTGCGGGCGATCCGGAGCCTTCAGCAGGTTCCGTTCACGGTCACTCCACTTCAGGACTTCCATAATCTTTAATCCATAGTCTCATCCTTTTCATCAGAAAGCGTCACCGTATAGGTGGCGCTTTTTTTGTCAGTATCCTTGGCAGATGTGATCACTTTGTTCATTCTTCCCGTAGATGAGAGAGAAACTTCTAGACCTTGGAGCCCCCTGTGAGACTGAAGAAGAGTGGGCGGACTACTCCGTTCTAGGAGATGTTGAAGAAGGAAAACTCGCAGAATGCGCCTTCGACCAATCAGAAGATATGCCAGTCCGCCAACACGCGTGGCGTGCCTTAGCCTCTCGACAAGCCATCTCCTACTACGATCAGTTTATCAATCTACTCGTTGATGAAAGCTACCAGCTCAGCGAAGCCGTTTTCACGGAAGATTTTCTCAAAATCTCTGAGCTACTCGGAGAAGAAGCCATTCCTCTTCTCACGCAGACTCTTTCAGAGCGCGAGCCGCTGAGAGGTTTTGACGTTGCCATCGTGCTCGCTCTTGAGGGCTTTGCTAAACAGGACGCTCACCGATCAGATATCGTCAAAAGATTTTCCAGCGAGCTTGGACGATTGCTTCCCACTTACCTAGCCAACGCGCAGATGGTATTCAGTCTCGTCGAACTCGAGGCTACAGAAGAAATCGACGTTATCAGAGCGGCGTATACTGCAGATGTCGTAAATCAGGGGCTCAGTGGCTCTCTTGCTGAAGTCGAATCAGATCTAGGCGTAGACATCACAGGTGCCGAAGCTGATGAGACGGTTAATCTCATCGCAAAGTATCAATACCTTGAGAGAAAGGTCGTGCTCGGTGACATGCCTGCAGAGGCAGATGTCTACGGAAAGGCAGAGTATTTTCTCCAGCTCTACGGGAGCGAGGCTACTTGCGATGGTGCCTCTAGTGTGGAGGGTGTTTTAGCCATGGCCCTCCTCATGGAGCAACTCGTTCCACTCGAAGAACTGCTTGCCGTTATCTGGTCAGCTAGTCCGGATGGGGGGCTTCCTATTTGGCAGAATAGAGATGAAGAGGAACTCTTTCTGGATAGTCTGTTAGATATTCAGACTCTAGTGAGTAAGCAGATGGCTGAGCAAAAGTATTTCCCAGTAGGAGCACTACGCGACCCAGATGCTCCAGCTCCTACCACAGCAATAGAAGAGTTGGCATGCATGAGCTTCACCACATGGGCATTCGGAGTTCTACGTGGCTTTGCGCAGTTCTTGCCTGAAGAAAAACAGAAGATGTCTCCTTGGCTAGAGTTCGAACAGCAAGTCACCCAGTTAGCTCTTCATGAGTTAAAAGAAACGATTCCAGAGAAAGCAGAAGACCATCCGCTCATCGGTGTTATCGGAGAACTCACATCACTCAGATTAGCCTCACAAGCAGGAGCTATAGACGCCCTCGCACATCATCAGACAGAACCTGTCAGAGCAGAAAAACTCCCCGGTAGGAACGATCCCTGCTCCTGCCAAAGC
>CALFDI010000314.1 GCA_937952875.1 uncultured Verrucomicrobiales bacterium | reverse complement strand
TCTCCTCTTTTGACTTTTGCTTGTGCTAGATCCGACAGTGCTAGATCCCGATCGCGCATATCTACGATGCGATCTATCAATCGCATAGCATTATCGAAATGGCCACGCTTTGCTAAGGTGCGCACACCTTTCTTCAAGGCTTTCGCTTTCTCGATAGGGTTCTCTATGAGAGCTAAAGTAGATTCTATTTCTATAAATCTCGTATTTTCTGCTTCTAACTGAACAAGTCTAACAAGTGACTCCTCTTGAACCGCATGATCATTCATCGCACGAATAATGGCACGAGCGCGTTGAGAGTCTCCTGATCTCGCGAGAGATAGAGCCACATCTCCCATAGCCTGACTAGAGTAGGTCTTATCTGCTATAGCATGCGCGAGATACAAGGCCTCCTGTTCTTGATCGATTTGGAGTAAGCCTTTTACAACAGCATGCTTTAACTCAGAACGAATTTGACTTTCTCTGTAGTCTTGTGCGCGAGAGCTTGCTTCATCGAGCGTCACCATCGCATCTACTGTCAGACCGTATCTCTTTTGTAATAAAGCAACCGAAATTAAGCTTCTCACAGGGTCTTCGGACTGAATAGCGAGTTCATAGGCCTCTATCACGATCGCTTCTCGGAGATCCCAGTCAGCACCTTGCTTCTTCTTTGCACGTATGGATTTATTCTTAGCTTGCTTACTTTTTGATTTCTTATGCTTCCGGTCCTTAGAACGTGTTTTTTTCGAAAGTGTTTTATCAGGACTGTCTTGAGTCGATGCCACTGATGCCTTGTCACCATTTTTTCTCACCTCTTGGTCAGTAGGAAAATGCTGCTCTTGAGAAGTTGAATACGTATTAGCAGGTCTGCGATCACCGCTCTTAGAGCCTTCCATAGAGAGAGGCTTTACAGCGCGCTCATCTGCAGCACCTCCCACTATAAAAAACGTATAAAGAGGCACGAGACTACAAAGAATTGCTACTAATACTTTAGCGCAATTTTTTTGAGAAAGAAGGATCTGACCGGTGGCCATGCTCTTTTTTACGACTGAGTGATGAAAGGTATTTCAGATAGATGAACGAAATTTAAAAAAACTCATCGAACTGTTCCTTTTCTTGAAAAAAAAAGTGAAAGGACTAAGGCACAGCCATGTCTAAGACAGTTCGCACCAGATTTGCACCTTCTCCTACTGGGTATCTCCACGTTGGAGGAGCCCGCACAGCACTCTTTAATTGGCTCTATGCTCGACAGCATGGAGGCCAATTCATCCTTCGCGTGGAGGATACAGATGCAGCGCGAAATACAGATGAAGCACGTGATGCTATCTTTTCTGGGCTAAAATGGCTCGGCATGGAGTGGGACGAAGGGCCAGATACAGGCGGAAATTTTGGCCCATATGATCAATCTAAACGCACGGCGATCTATGATGAGTATTTTCAAAAACTCGTAGACTCGAATCGTGTCTATGAAAACGATGGCGCTTGGTGGTTTCGCTTCGACCGCAAGCCTATCACGATGCATGATCTCGTCTGCGGTGAAGTGACTATCGATTACACTGACGAGTCGAACACTCCTGACATGGTCGTAAAACGCTCTGATGGCAGTTACGTCTTCCACTTCGTCAACGTCGTCGATGACCTCACCATGGGGATGACTCATGTCTTCCGCGGAGAAGATCATCTGATGAATACTCCGAAGCATCTGCAGCTCTTCGAAGCCTTCGGCGTGGAGCCTCCTGTGTATGGCCACATTCCTCTGATCTTGAATCCGGATGGATCTAAGATGTCCAAACGCGATGAAGGCGCTGCTGTCGATAGCTATCCAGAGCTAGGCTACATTCCAGAGGCCGTCGTGAACTTCCTCGCACTGCTTGGCTGGTCACCTAAAGATGATAGCGAAATCTTTTCTACTAAAGAGTTAGTTGATAAGTTCACCCTAGATGGAGTCAATCGTAGCCCAGCTAAATTCGACTCAGAAAAGTGTGCATGGGTGAATCAGCAACATCTACTCAAACTCTCCCCTACTGAGTTCGCATCTGCGGCCCAGGCTCTAACGGAAAAAGCTGGCCTGCCAATGACTTCTCAATGGCCAGAAATTGCTGCATCCGTGCAAGAGAAAGTAAAACTCTTAAGCGAAGTGCCAACGCAGATTGCTTTTTTCTTCAATCCTGACTTCCCACTAGATCCAGACGCGTTAGCTAAAGTCGCTAAAAATACTAGCGCTGCACAGCTTCTCTCAGCTCTTGCTGAAGGCTTTAAAACGATCACTGAGTGGTCTGGCGATACTGCAAAAGCGATGATCGGAGAAACTGCTAAGGCACATGGAGCAAAGCCAGGTCAGCTCATGTTCCCGACTCGAGTCGCGCTTAGCGGACTGTCAGGAGGTCCAGATCTTGGTGCTATTCTCAATATTCTGGGCCGCAAAGAGGCAATACGCCGACTCACAAAATGTGTGGACGCCCTCTAGGTGAAGACGCTGTGCCACGTTTAGCGACGGCGATGAGTTGCTTTAGAAATGTATTCGCCCCGTTGAGCTAAGATGACTGTTTGCATCTTGCTTCGACGGGCTTTCGCAGTGACTGGTAGGAGATCCGTCGTGGGCTTTAGACCTGCATCACCCATGAGGTTTAAGAGCTTTTTATCAAATTCTGATGCTATCACTCCAATGAGCGATCCCTCTCGCAGATTCGCCGCACACTGAGCTAAGCCACTCGTCGTAGTGAAAAGCGGAAGCGCTTTCGGATTTGTCGCAGCTAGACTATCGAGATCTACTACGATTCCGTGCCAACCATCTTCAACAGACTCTAACAGTTCTAGTAAAGGTGTCTGGGTGGATACGATCCGCTTATCATCGAGTAATTCAGGATAAAGATCCGCAAGATACTCTTTCTGCCATTGAGCGTAGATCGGGTCAGCATCGTGGATGACGATTTGGCCGCGTTTTTGAATAATGACATTGAGCACACCAGCTGTGAGTTCACCCAGGCCACGGCTTGTTACAAGTATCTTAGGCTGGCGCGCACTGCGAACTGGGTGACAGACGAGTTCTGCCATGACGAGACCAGCGTCCAGCGCATTACTCACAAGTATCGCATCCTGATTGTGACGAAAATACAGAGTGTTTCCTCTCTGATCGAGGGAGATGTCATCACCAAAGGTCGTCCGGTGTGTGGCGAGTGTTTCAAGCGGTAGCATAGAAAAAAGTAGTTAGCGTAGGGGCATTAGTGGCTGACTTGGCGAGCAGCCTCATAGAGGACAATGGCGATAGCAGTCGAAAGGTTCAAGCTGCGTGTCGATTCAGCTAACATGGGGATCCGAAGTAATCCATCTGCATATTTCTCTCTTAGCTCATCGGATAAGCCTTTCGTCTCTTGTCCGAAAACAAGGTAATCTTCCTGATCAAAGGTCACATCCCAAAGTGATTTTTCTGCTTTGGTCGAGCAAAGGTGGAGCCTCTGAGCACCTGTGCCAGCGATGAAGGCGTCCCAGTCTGGCCAGACTTTTAAGTCTACATCTTTCCAATAATCTAGGCCGACGCGACGCACTTGCTTCTCATCTAGAGAAAAGCCGAGCGGCTCAATTAAGTGAAGAGTCGAGCCCGTGGCGAGGCAGAGACGTCCTGCCGCTCCAGTATTGTGCGGAATCTCCGGATGAACGAGAACTACATTAAACATAGAAGATACTAGCGAACGAAAAAGCGACCCATGGAAGTGTCCAAGGGTCGCTTAGTGAGAGAGAAGCTAAGGAAAGCAATTATGCTTCTGCTGCAAGAGCTACGTTTACACGGCCGCCATCGCGATCGAAGTAGACGTTTCCTTCAACTTTCGCATGGATCGTGTGATCTTTCCCCATGTAAACATTTTTACCTGGGTGCCACTTAGTGCCACGCTGACGAATGATGATGTTACCTGGAACAACGACTTCGCCACCAAATTTTTTCACGCCGAGGCGCTTGCTGCGGGAATCGCGACCGTTCTTGACGGATCCTTGTCCTTTCTTATGAGCCATGAGTCTAAGGTAATAGGTGTTTTAAAAATTAAGCAATGCTGGTGATTTCCAGCTTAGTGAGAGCGCGGCGAAAGCCTTTGGTCTTGTGGTAACCTTGACGACGCTTGAACTTGAAAGCAACGCCCTTTGGTCCACGGAACTGGTCGACAACCTTG
>CALFDI010000313.1 GCA_937952875.1 uncultured Verrucomicrobiales bacterium | reverse complement strand
GAGGAGATGGAAAAGCGGCTCGAAGAACTCCGTCAACAGGACCCTGAAGATTGGTTCTCTGGCTCAAGTCTCGAGGCGACAGATTCCCTCCGTGAGCAGCATGAAAATGAAACAGCTCGAGTGGAGCGAGAGCTTAACAAGATGGCAAACTCTCTCGAAGCTCTGCAGAATAATGCTGGAGGAGCCGAAGCTAAAGAACGGGCAAAACAAGACATGCAAGAAGCCCTCGATAGTCTCCGCAATGGTGCTATGAAGCCAAATGAGGAACTCATGGATAAGATCGGTCAAATCGATCCATCAAAGCTAGGTCAACTGTCCCAAGAACAGATGGAGCAGCTCCGGCAAGCCATGCGAGAAAATGCAGAAAAGCTCTCGCGCGCACAAGGTGGATCAAAGGGACAAGGCAACTGGGAAGACGAACTGATGGCTGATGGCGAACCAGGGCAAGGCGATCAACCAGGACAAGGAAAACCTGGCGAAGGTCCAGGACAAGGTGGCATCCAGAGAGGTCCAGGCACAGACCCGAACGTCCTCGGCAAGGAAAGCCGTCGCCTTCGACTCAAAAAGTTCGAACGACTTGAGACTGACGACCTGTCCCAATCTCTGCCAGGTGACTTACTTCAGCTACAAGACGGTGAGCACGACGTCGACACATCGCCAATCTCGTCTAGCCAAGGAGGTTCAATCGCGAACACTGGCAAAGGCGGAGACCGCATTTACAAAGACAATCTGCTCCCGAGCGAAAAAAAGGCGCTGAAGAATTTTTTCGAGACGAGCGAGTAGTCGCACTGCATCGCATTCGTGCGCGAAAAGGCCCACCGTTTTACGCGAAAAAGCCCGCACTCGAGATGAGCGCAGGCTTAAAAAAAATGTGTTCGTCAGAATTCTAGTGCTCGCGGCAGAACTGCTCGAAGCGAGTCATGCCTTCGTTCAAGACATCAAGAGTCGTGCAGTAGCTCAAGCGAATGCCTTCATCGACTCCAAAGGCTGAACCAGGAACGGCAGCCACTTTGTAACGAGTTAAGAGCTTATCACAGAGGTTAGCACTCTTGAGACCGAGCTGAGTTGTATTCACCCAGAAGTAAAACGCTCCCTCAGGCTCTACGATGCTGATGTTTGGAATAGCTTCCAGACGCTGCTTCATGAACTGACGGCGGATATCATACTCGCCCTTAAGATCATCAACGAAGCTCTGATCACCTTCGAGTGCGGCAATTCCACCGAACTGAGAAAATGTGCACGCGTTCGATGTCGTGTGACCTTGAACGGTATTAATCGCCTTAATGAAATCGTGTGGAGCCGCAACGTAACCGAGGCGCCATCCAGTCATGGAGTAGGCTTTAGAGAATCCACCAACAGTGATAGTGAGGTCGTAGATCTCCTTGCTAAGTGAAGCGACTGAGACGTGCTTCTTCTCACCGTAGATAAGCTTTTCATAAATCTCATCAGATAAGATGATGATCTCCTCTTCCACTGCAACTTCAGCGATGCCGCGCAGCTCATCTTCTGTGTAGACGGCACCAGTTGGATTACCTGGTGAGTTGATGATGACCATCTTCGTCGCAGGAGACATGTTCTCCTCGAATTCTTGAGGAGTCATCTTCCAGCCATTCGACTCTTTTGTCTGAACGATGACTGGGACACCACCGACGGCGCGCACCATCTCTGGATAGCTCACCCAGTATGGAGCCGGAATGATGACTTCGTCACCTTCTTCTACAGTTGCAAGAATCGCATTGTAGCAAGAGTGCTTCGCACCGCAGTTCACGCTGACCTGAGCAGCGGTGTATTCGATGTTATTATCAGCGAGAAGTTTCGCAGAGATAGCCTCGCGCAGCTCAGGGAGACCAGCTGCTGGTGTATACTTTGTCTTACCATCGCTGAGAGCCTTAGCGGCTGCTTCTTTGATGTGATCTGGAGTATCGTAATCAGGCTCGCCGCCGGCTAGGCCAAAGACCTCTTCGCCATTGGCCTTCATAGCCTTAGCTTGATTCGTGACAGCAAGAGTGGCAGACGGGGTGATCGCGGTGACGCGGGAAGATAAACTGTCCATATGAAGTGATGTGATTGATTAGAAAGAAGTAAGCGACATTCACGCGCGGAAAGCCATCAATCTGTCGAAATCACGCCCCCGCCGGAGTGCGACATCGTTCTGACTTCATCCTCCGGTCGATGCAAGGCAAATGGCTTTTTGAGTGAATTTTCTCACAATTCACCCATGAAAAAAATCTGTTAGCGTCCCGTCACATGACGGAGCACTTTTGATAAAACAGCCTGTGCCACAGCAGTTTTAAAGTCTTTGCGATTTCTCGGGTGGCATTCGTGCTTCACCTCTGTTGGCTGCCCCTTTCTTGCAAAAGCCATAAACACTGTGCCCGTGGGCTTCTCAGCACTACCACCATCTGGCCCGGCTATGCCAGTGACGGCGATCGCTAGATCTGAACCGCTTCGCTCTAAGGCACCTTCAGCCATCTGACGAGCGACCTGCTCGCTCACTGCTCCGTGTTCATCTAGATCTGCTTGAGAAACTCCGACCATCTCGACCTTAGCCTGATTCGCATACGTCACGTAGCCATGAGTAAAGACAGCGGATGATCCTGGGACGTCAGTGATACGACTCGCGATCAGTCCGCCCGTGCAGCTCTCTACAGTGGTCAGTGTTAAATGATGCGCTGCAAGTGTCTCGACGAGAGTCTGCTCTAGTGGCTGCCCCTGATCATTGACGAAGTATTTTCCATACTTCTGCAGGGCTATGTCACGCGCCTGCGCAAGCTGCCCTGCATCACCTATCAGACGCAAATCACACTCACCCATCCGCGCACAGTAGCCGTGCTCGAATCCCTCAATCGCTTCGAGCTGGGCATCGATCCCCTCTTGCAATTCGCTCTCGCCAACGCCAACGAATTTCATCTCTAACACATCAGGAATAACCTCCACACCACTGAGCGCCTTCAGACGAGGCACCACCTCCTCATGAAACATCGGGTAAAGCTCCCGTGGCGGTCCGGGAAGTAAGAAGATCGCACATCCCCCGCCTTGGCGAGGAGGCACGTAGACACCAGGTGCTGTGCCATTCGGATTCTGCAAAACATCACAGCCGATCGGAGCATACGCCTGCTTCTTATTCACATCTCCCATGGGCTTTTCACGAGACTGGAAGAAAGCCTTCATCGAGCGCAGCGCAGCTTCATCGAGTATGAGATCTAGCCCGAGAACGTCTGCACAGGCCTCGCGCGTGAGGTCATCACTTGTCGGCCCCAGACCACCCGTCACGATGATCACATCTGACGAAGTCAGAGAGTCCTTAAGAGCTGAGTGAATCGCCTCCCCATCCGGCACCGTGAGTTGGCGCTGGACCCGCAGCCCCATCTTCATCAGCTCTTGGCCGAAGAATGCCCCATGCGTATTCATCGTAGAGCCTAACAGCAGCTCTGTTCCTGTGGTAATGACCTCGATTCTCATATGTATGAATGCTTTGCATAGGATATCTCCTTTAGCGACTCCAGAAAGCTCAGCACCGCGGAATTTCCGTCTCTTAAAAAAAACGCACTCGATATTTCATCGAAAACTCACACAGTCGGCGCGTCCTCTTTCTACGAGGCATCCAGTTTTATGCTCAGATCTTTAATGACCGTTAGCGGCTTCACCCTCATGAGTCGCGTCCTAGGGCTCGTGAGAGATGTCCTTTTACTCCGAGTCCTCGGAGCAGGGATGATTTCTGATGCATTCCTCACCGGCTTTAAGTTTCCGAATCTGTTCCGCCGTATCTTCGGCGAGGGTGCTTTTAATGCAGCATTTGTCCCGCTTTTTGCCCGCGAGATCGAGGATAACGGCGAAGTCTCTGCGCGGGAATTCGCCAGTGTTTGCTTTTCCTTTCTCTTCTGGACCCTTCTCATCGGCAGCGTCATCTCCATCATCGGCATGCGCTGGATCATGGCTGCCTTTACACCAGGATTCCTGATTCCGACAGATCCTGACTGGCGCTTCACTTGGGAATGGCTCTGGGAGATGGTGCGCTACCCACACGGGACAGAAAAGTTCGAGATCACCATCGCCTACTCGCGCATCATGTTTGGCTATCTGATGTGCATGGCCCTCGCTGCCTGCCTCTCAGGCATGCTGAATACCTTAAAAATCTTCGCCATTCCTGCATTCGCCCCTGTTTTACTGAATATCATTTTCATCACGACTTTAGGCATCGTGATTCCTGTCTTCGGCTTCAGTGCAGACCCTATCGCCTGCGGCAAAGTCGTCTCATGGGCAGTCATCGCCTCTGGTCTCGCACAGCTCGCGCTCCTCCTCGTCACATGCAAGCGGAACAAAATGGGAATCACCATTTACCGGCCAAGACTCACGCCCAAGACCAAACGCCTCATGATACTCATGGGCCCAGGCATCATTGCCGCAGGCATCCAGCAGGTGAATCTCCTCATCGGTCAACAGATCGCCTCTGTGCAAGACACAGCCATCACCTGGCTCTACGCTGCCGACCGTATCTTTCAACTTCCGTTAGGAATGATCGGTATTGCATTTGGAGTGGTATTACTCCCGCAGATCACGCGCCTTGTCAGACAGGGCGATGAATCTGGCGTCACTAGCAGCCTTCAGGACGGCGTCTCCTTCTCCATGCTAATTACACTCCCCGCCATGATCGCTATGATGATCATACCAGAATCGATCATGCGGGTCCTTTTTGAAAATGGTGACTCTTTCCTCTCATCAGACACCTCCGCCGCAGCCGCAGCACTCGCAGGTTTCGCCATCGGCCTACCAGCCTACATTTTAATTAAAGTGCTACAGCCTGCCTACTTCGCCCGTGAAGATACAAAGCGACCTATGATTATTGCAGCTGTGACAGTTGTGGTTAATATAATCGGAAGTTTAGCGCTTTTCCCTC
>CALFDI010000312.1 GCA_937952875.1 uncultured Verrucomicrobiales bacterium | reverse complement strand
TGGGGTGGATCAACAATCGATGCTATTGATTCTGACTCTACTGAGGGAAATCACCGCATCGTCAATTCTCTTATACGCTACGACCTTGAAAAGAATACTTTTCTGCGTCCATGGATTACTGAACGACGCACTCCAGCCCAGGTCAGTCCAGGGTCCTATGACCAAGGGATTTCTCCTATGGGAATGGATTTCTTAGAAGATGGGACAATTCGTGTTGCATATGCCGGAACAAACGAGGTCATAGAGTATGATGAAAAGGGTAAACAGCTAAGGAGTCTTGCACTTAAGAATCATTTCTTAAGTGCACCACATTCACTCGCTCATTTTGGGCAGAGTCGATGGATCGTTGGCTCACCTGCGGAAGGAATGGTAGGCATTTTTGAAACGCAGGATCATAGTCTCGTCGAGCGTATAAATTTGAATCCAGCTGACCCATTTTCTCCAGAAAATGACCCTCGGATTTTAGAACGCCGTCTTGGAGAGATTGGATTCTACGAATCAACTCTGGCCGGGATCTCTTGCCAGTCTTGCCACATGCATGGCGATAGTGATTATGCATTTCACGATATAGGCTCATATCAAGCGTTCGCTACCCTATCAGCAGCAGGCGTTGCTGGGACTGCGCCTTATTTGCGAGATGCGAGTTACCCTGATTTGCCTGCTTTGCACGAAGTGGCAGTAGACCTCTATCGGGGGTATCAAAATGATGAGAGTGATGACGATCGGGCTCACCATCTCGCTGAGTATTTAAAATCAATCTCAGGAAAATTTCAACCTGAAGGCGAGGCGATATCAAATGAGAGTGTTCAGCGCGGGTCCCACGTTTTTCACAATGCAGGCTGTGCGACTTGCCACACACCTCCCGCATATACGAATCTTTCAGGAGTTCCATCTCGAAGACTTTTTTTAAATGATCGAGCGACTACGAGTTCGTGGCTAGATACTCCGTCTCTGCTAGGACTTCATTCTTCGGCGCCATACCTACACGATGGTAGGGCAAGCACCTTAAGAGACTTACTCACGACTTACAATGCGGTAAATCAACACGGAGAGACCCAAGATTTGACTCCGGCTGAACTCGATGACCTGATAGCTTTTTTGAAGCAATTGTGAACATGTTTGACACAACAATAGCTGAAGAAGTCCTAATCGCGCGCTGGACTGGCACTGTGGCATTGATTTGTTTGCTTGTCAGCCAGCTGGTTACACCGGTCACGCCATTGTTCAAAAACAAAGCCGGATGGAATCGCCAGAAGTATAAATTAAGAAAATACAGCGGTGTGTCGGCTGCATTCTTCGCGCTCCTTCACGCAGCACTGCTTTATGTCACCTTTCTCGAACAAGATTTTTCAATCATTATAGAAAAGCAATGGTTACATGCAGGGGCAGCTGCCGCATTGATATTCTCAATGCTATTAATCACGTCGGTTAAACGTGTGATTCAATGGCTCGGACCACTGTGGAAAGCACTTCATGCTCTATCGTATAGCCTCTGGTTTCTCATTTCTCTTCACCTTTGGGGCGCTCCTTATGCTCCATTCTGGGCACCATCACTCACCCTAGGATTAGGAATAGTGCTTTTATTGGCGAGGGTGTTGAAATTTACTTGGTTGAACAAGGGGCGAGGGTAATCAATCACTGCCTGCAGCCCGACCTGCAGCTGCCTCCGTGCATTCAGTGCCTTCCGTGGTATGATCATTGATCCATTGGCTACGGTTTGCTTGAAGAATAAGGAGCGAGACGCTCCTTTTTCTTACATGGCATTCATCGCTGCCTTTCGCTATTTAGCGATGACGCAAACTTGAGCGTCTGTGTGGCCTGACGATTTTGTGTCCGTAAGCACTATTTCCGTAGTAGGAAGATGAGTTCAAAAGGTGGCCTCTGCTACGTCTGTTCCCGTAGCGGCGATGCTGATAGCGGCTATTTCTGATGGGGCGAGACACAGAATGTCTATAAGTGCGATGAGTGAAGTGGCGGCAGCTATGCTGGATCGGTGATGTGAAGTGTGTCCAGATGGGGTGGCGTCTTGAGCTATATCCGCGAAAGACTTTGTAACCAGGTATGGCGCATCCACAGTCGGCATAGCCAGCAGTGTAATAAGACGTGTATCCCACACGAAACTTCTGGGCTTTTACAGAAGTTGAAAGGCCAAGCAGAGAGGTGAGAGCTATGGCTAAAACTGTGAGATAACGTTTCATAATCGTAAGAGTGTTGTGGAGTAGATTTTATGACTGGTGAGTCTCCACTTTTATTCAATGAGGATGCTTTTAGTTTTCCGCTGGTATTTGGTCAGTGAAGAGATCTTTCAGGTATCCTGATGTGAGGATAGATGGGGTAATGATGGGTTCTTTTGAGCCCGGAGTGTAGAGGACGTTGACTGGGATGGCTGAGCGTTTCAGTCGTGCTAACTCGGCTTCGACCTTTTGGTCTGGATTCGTTTTGTCTGCTTTGAGGAGAAGGATGTTCTTGTCTCGGATGAGCTTTTTGACCTCATCACTATAAGCAGTGGCTTTGTTCGTTTGGCAGGTGACACACCACTTAGCGGTAAAGTCAATGTAGACGGTGCGGCCTTCAGCGATGGCTTTTGCCTGCACTTCTGGGGACCACGTTTCCCACATGCTAGGCTTGGCGGCGAATGGCCATGCTGCATACGAGCCGAGTAAAAGGAAGGCGACGGCTAGGATGCGAGCGATAGTAATCGTCCGAGCTGACTTTCCTGGCACAGACCAGCGGCCATAGATCCACGCGGCTAGGGCTATAGAGGTGAGTCCTAACACGACGAGTAGACCTTTTATTCCATTCAGCCTATCGAAGACTTGGGTGCTGTAGACCCAGAGGAGGAATCCGACAGTGGCGAAGAGAAGGAAAGACATGCCTTGCTTAAATGAGGTCATCCAGGCGCCAGGGCGTGGGAGCTTTTCCACGAGATCTGGTCTGAAGGAGAGGAAGAGGTAAGGAAGAGCGAGGCCCAGTCCCATGGCGGTAAACGAGAGGAAAAATGCAGGACCAGGAAGTGTGACGGCGACACCTATTGCGGCGCCGAGGAATGGTCCGGCACATGGTGTGGCGATGACTGTGGCCAGCACGCCAGAGAGGAATGTCGGGAGAAGGCCATCTTTATTCACTGTCTGGCCGCCGACGCTGGTGGCAGAGACTCCGATCTCGAAGACGCCATACATGTTCATCGCGAGAAGAAGCATGATGATCAGGAGTGAAAAAATAACGAGTGGGTTCTCTAACTGCGATCCCCAGCTCGTGATGCCGCCAGCGAATAGTAGGGCTGCGAGCACCCAGAATGAGACCAGAACTCCTGCAGCGAAGAGTATGCCGTGAAGGATGATTTTCTTCTTATCGTGCCCGGCCTGTTGGACGAAGCTCATGATCTTGAGACCGATCACGGGGAAAACACAGGGCATAAGATTCAGTATTAAACCACCAATAAACATGAAGCCGAGGGTGGTGAGGAGTTTTCCAATCGAGACGTTCTTTCGCTCTGCGCCAGTCGATGCAGCGCTATCGGATGCGAGCGGTGTATCGATCTTGAAGGCGACATGACTGTCTTCAAAGGAAAGGACGCCTGTTAAGGTATCGAGGACTGGCCCGGGTTCTTCTGTGAGTGGATTCGAGAGATTCCGCGGAAGTGTTAGAGTGAAGCCCGACTCCGTTTTTTGAAATGTTTGCTCTGCCTGAGAATCAACCTGTTGATCTTCATCGTAGTAGAATGGTGTCTCATCTGGAAGTGTCTGAGAGTCTGGAATGTCAGCAGTGAGAGTGATGCTCGTCCCGTCATCGCTCGCTGTGATCTTCCAGTTCTCCGTTGAGGTAGGTAACTGCTTTTTTCCTTCAGAAATAATGCTCGCAGAGGTGCTATCGAGCGCTGCCTCACCGACGGCGATCTTGATAGAATATGAAGTCGGTTGGCCATTCTGAGGCTCTGAGACACAGTTTGTCGGGTCGCAGATCTGCCATGTTGGCTTTGTCGTGAGGGTGACTGTCTCAGCTGTTAGGTCCGCTGGTGGAGTGATGGAGAAAAGGTGTGTGACAGACCCTTCATAGCCGAATGTCTTAAAGCCAGACATAACGCTGACGTGTGGGGTAGGCCAGTCGACGCGTTCTGCTGAGAAGCCATCAGGGAGTTCCCAGTTCGGCTCTAGAACGAGCCCGATCGTGCCAGGGTTCTTGTAATATGAGTGCCAAGTCTCTGGGTGATCGAACTTAAGTGCTACGAGAAAGCTCTGGCTAGGCGTGAGAGTCTCGACCTCTGAGACGAAGGTGACTTTCGTGACGGCAGCGGACTTTTTACGACCAAAGCCGAACTGTGCCTGTGTCGCGCTCGTGGCGAAGGCAAAAATGAGGAGAGAAAGGATAAAGCGCATAGAGGGACTGTGATTTGCTGTTGGTAGGATTCACCAGAACAGTTTTTCTTCCGATGATTTTATTCACTGTGTGATTCTTGGCCGGAATACGTAAACTGCTGTATGAATATAACAGAGCTTTTTCAGGTTGAGTCGAAAATTTTAGGCGAATGTGCGATCGCTGAGCGGCTGCGACGTATCCCTGACGTTCGCTTGCATGAGACATTATATAATACACCACTGATTTACGGTCCTGATGGTGCTCGTGAGATAATGACTGGGATATATCGGGAGTATCTCAGTGTCGCGCAGGCTGCCAGTCTTCCCTTGCTGTTAACTGCTCCGACATGGCGGTTAGATCACGAGCGGGTGAAGCTAGCAGGTGTTCCAGCGACTATAAATACTGATGCTGTAGCCTTTCTGCAACAGGTGAAGGCCGACTTTGACTCTCATCAGACTGTATGCGTCGGTGCGCTTACTGGACCGCAGAATGACTGCTACCGCGCAGATCTTGCTCCTGAGGAAGGCGCTGCGCAGGCATTTCATTCACAGCAGATCGATGAGCTGGCGGCGACGGATGCGGACTTCCTCTTAGCACAGACGCTTCCAGCTGTGCCCGAGGCTATCGGGATAGCCCGTGCAATGGCGGCTGCGGGGAAGCCATATATCATCAGTTTTTGCACGGGTGTTGATGGAGATATTCTCGATGGCACGCCTTTGCCAGAGGCGATGCGGATGATTGACGAGGTGTCTACTCCGCCTCTTGGATATTTCGTAAATTGCACACACCCAGCGTTTCTTTTGAAAGGCTACGAGGGTCAGGTTTTAGATCGTCTGATAGGGATTCAAGCGAATGCTTCATCGAAGAACGTATTAGAATTAGATGGATCGGGAAAAACCGAGGCTGATTCTGTGGATACCTGGGCCAGAGATATGCTACGTCTTCACGTGGAGCATGGCGTAAAGGCTCTCGGAGGATGTTGTGGGACCACGACGCAACATCTGGAGGCTCTCACCGCAGAGATTTAACGGATTTTATTAATATATCTCATGCGAATAAGGCGAGACGTGAGAGCGAGTAAGGCGATTGTTAAAGCAAGGAGGATTGTGATGCTGGCGAGCGATGTATTGATAGGAATGCCAAACCAGACCTTCTTTTTCGCCATGAAGACATGATTGTTATTCGTGGTGCTCCGATAATCTTGGCGGTAGGCCTCAGCCTGAGAGAAGAGCTTATCAACGCGCTCGTTCATAAAGAATGCTGACGCAGGTCTGGCATCTTCACTACTAGAATACTGGTATGGATCGAACTTTTCGAGTGCTAACAGATCATCTGCTAGGACGAGTTTTTTAATCTCTCTCAAGACTTTCTTCGCTGATGAGCTATCGTCAGCTTCTGCGACTGAGATGCGAATCAAGGCGATTTTGAGAAGTTCGAAACGATTCTCTTCCTGTGTGCTGAGTGGGTCCTTTTGTTTCAGGACTTCTAATTCTTCTTGTAGCTCTCGTCTGAGGGATTCGAATCGATTGTGCGTCGCCTGACTCACGATGAGTCCTTCAAAGGCGTAGCGCAGTGGCATGATGCGGGCAGGCACTGGCTCAGCTCCTTCGTCCCGGGCGCGTCCTCCTCCTTGGAAGAGGCCACGATTCATTTCGTCAAAAGGAACGAGGGCCCCCGCGAGTAAGATCTGAGGCACGAGTAGGAGTGGGACGGCATTGAGCGCAGCGCGTTCTGAACGCACCGAAGCAGAGATCGCTAAGGCCATCGCTGTGCCGACGCAGGCAGTGAGAGTCATGTAAATCCAGTGCGACCAGAACATGCCATCAATCTCTAACAGGGCCTGGCTGATGAGTAGAAATACGAGACATTGTAAGCTGGCGAGAAGTGTCAACGTGCTGAACTTAGCGAGGACGTAACTAAGAGTGCTACGCCTTGTATTTCTCTCTCGCCTGAGCTGTGGGGAATCTCGTAAGATCTCTGTCGCACTATTTGTTAGCCCTAAAAACATTCCAACGGTGACGGTCAAAAAGAGAAAGATGGGAATGTGGAGAGCGGTCTCGAATTGGTAAGCTGTGCCTGGCGATGCCCGTAAAGTGAGTCCTATGAGTAAGGCGATGAGTGGTGTCTCAGCGGCAATGCTCCAGATCGTGCCTCGACTACGGAACTTAGATAAAAAGGCGCGTTCGATATGAATGCGAAGGAGTGAAAGGTTTTCCCTTAGACCGAGTCGGCGCTGGCGCGGGAGCTCAGCTGCGGTTCCTGGCTGTGATGGATCCGAATGCTGAGACGGTTTCTTTACCGTGTTTACTTCTCTGAGCAGAAGTTGACTCTCGAATCTCTCCTGCCAGAAGACACCTGGGAATCTGCGGCTGGTATTCCGAATGGCGACTCCTCCTGTGAGTAGAGGGGCTTCTAGTATATCAAATACGAAGTCTGCAGTATGTGGGTCTGAAGAGCGAGGAGAGACAGTGACGTTTAATTCTTCTGCGGCTTTTTCAAAGTAGCTCACCATCTCATCTGGTGTGCCGAAGAAGGCCATCTTCCCTCCGATGTCTAAGAGTAGGACTTTATCAAAGAGATCGAGAACAGATGAACCGGGGCGGTGAAGTGAACAGATGACGAGCTTATCCAGAGCGAGTGAGCGGAGAGTCTGTGCGAGGTGTTCGGAGTCCTTCGATGATAAGCCAGACGTTGGCTCATCGAAGAGAAATATCTCGGCCGAGCTTCCCAGATCCAGGCCGAGATTCAGTCTGCCTCTTTCTCCACCGCTCAGAGATTTATCGCCTTGTTCGCCGACTTTTCTCTGAGAGAGGCGCTGCAAGTTTAGCTCATTCAGGACAGAATCGATCCGGCGTGATCGTTCGATTTTTGGGAGATGTGGCCGATGGATCGTAAAGGCATGCCGTAAGTGCTCTCGGACCGTGAGGTTCGGCGAGAGTGACTCCTCCTGACCCATTTGACTGATGAAGGGGAGAAAGCGTTCGCGCTGTTTGTAGAGCGATTTTCCATTTATGAGAATTTCGCCGCTACTCGGCTTTAAGTGTCCGGCCAGAGCACTCAGTAAGGAACTCTTACCGCAGCCACTAGGCCCGATGATGGCCATCATTTCCCCGCGTTCTAATTTCAGAGTGAGATCTTCGAAGGCAGGGACGCCTTTTTTAAAATGATGACTCAGGTCGGTTAGGTTCAGATCGCGGACGATCGTGCGTTCTTCGTGGATGATGCCTTCAGAAAAGCGGCATCGAATGGCCTGAGCTTTACTGAGTCGAACGAGATCACCGTCTTTTAACTCAGCGTTATTCCGAATAGGAACGCCATTGAGCGTGATGGGAGCATTCGCTTTGAGTATGTTCAGTCTTCCCGTGCCTTGCTCAGTGTCTGAGGTAATGTGAAGCACCACGGGAGGAGCCAGACCAGGTGTGATGAAGAGATCATTCGGCCCTAGTCCGCTCGATTTATTTCCAATGAGGAAGTCGCGACTATCGGCTCGCAGGCTGAATTCATCTCCAGCTTGTTGGCTATTCCGGCGAAGTTTTTCCAGGCTCACCGCTGGGGCGTCACCCACCTTTAATGTGGAGTGATAAGTGACTTTTGTTTCATTTTCTCCAAAGCCGACATGGGGAGGTTGTAGATCTAATACAGTGCGATCGAGCCGTGTGAGCCTCGCATTCAGACCGAGTTCGAATTTTAGGGCATGGAGGCGAGACTTGTGTCGGCTGACAATGAGCTGCCCTTGATCATCTCCGAGGTAGAGGGCGCGTGGTTGCTCATCATCCCGTGCGGAAAGGAAGAAGCTGAGATCATCATAGCCGAGTCGCCAGCCTGGGACGGCGATGTCCTGTTGCTCGATGATACGGATGAATTCACCTTTTTCGAGAGTATGGCCACGTCCCCAGAGAGACTGCTCGCTAGTATTTCTCACCCAGATATCGGAGGCGCTTTGATAGACGGTAAAGCTGTGACCTGCAGCATCTGGCGGGAGCTGCACATCGGTGTGTGCGTCAGTCCCGTAGCCGAATGTGACGGATGTGAAAGGAAGCTCTTCGGGGTGGAGGCCAGCCATTTCTAAGTCGAGCGTCTCTGAGAGGTCGCTGATGCCGAGTGCTGTGCAGAGTTCTCTAAAGGCGCCGCGTTTACGGCTCTCCTTACCTTCTCCGGCGCGTGATAGCACATAGATCTGTAGCCCCAGAGCATGACGTTTTTCTACCGAGAGACTCTTCTTGAGAGAGAGGGCGAGGCGATTGATCGGCTTCGGCGCGGCCAGAGCACGTTTCACGCGTTTCTTCAGCACGGAGTGATTGATCTCTGGAAACGATCCGTGCAGCACATCGAGCATGACGCTACTTTCCCGGCTGTTGAGAGAGCTATCCAGCATCGCGAAGGCCGCCATGAGATCGATCGTGGCCCCAGTGAAGTCATCGTTCTTTTGCTGCCACCACCAGCGTTTTTTCCGCGTGGGAGAACGGTTGGAGAGGTTTCGCAGCACTTTCACTGTAGAGCACTAGAGACGAAGAGTGTGCAGTGGGCAAGCATCTCGCAGAAAAAAGAATTTCCTTTTGTGTAAAGGGCGTTAGCGTCTCGCGCCCGTTGCAGATATGATCGTCCTGTGCCAGATTCTGGCGCCAGAGCGATTTTAAGTCGACTGGCTCATTCCATTTTCATCTTCCTATGTCAGACAAAGACCAGCCCCCAACACCAAATCAACCCCAAGGACCCCGTGGTGAAAAGCCGACCGGTGGCTTTAATTGGCGTGTCTTTATCCTCTTTGGTGTCGCCCTTTTGATCCTCGGTGTTGCTTGGGAGACGAGTGATGTCAGAAAAAAGTCGGCCAAACTGTCTTTCGAAGCATTGAAGACTGAGTGGGAGCGCGGACGTGTCGTCGTGGCGAATCCTAGCGATGCGAATTATGATCTGAAAAAGAAGCATTTCCCTCTCAAGATTATCTCATCTGATGCGGGCGTGATGGTCCAGGTCACTGGATTCCTTCTTCCTGACTCGACCTTGCCTCAGGTCGATAAAGAGGGCGAAGTGCGTGATTTCCGAGTATCTCTCAATGTCTTCGCTCAGTCTAAAGAGCTAGAAGATATCCTGCAAGACGGTGTGAAATATAAGATCGTGAGTGAGCTGCCGGCGCCGAATGGTGAAGAAGCT
>CALFDI010000311.1 GCA_937952875.1 uncultured Verrucomicrobiales bacterium | reverse complement strand
GATATAACAGCAGCCGTTCTGAGCAGCCGAATGGTTTCCGATTTTTCTAATGAACACATCTGGTCGAAGCTCCTCGCGAAGGCTTCAACTTCAGAGACACTCGATCCATCTACGCTTCTGCTTATCATTGATACCCTTAGCCTTTATAACAGAGATACTAAATTTGCATTAGTAGAATCTCTCATCCAGAGGCCGATCAGCGAATTATTCATGCACGCTCGAAAGCTCTGGAACAGCCTTCATAAGGCTGCGTTATTAGAAGGCCTGAGCTATCATAGCTGTCCGCTTGAATGCTCAGGCGTGCGTGACGAACTCTATCATCTAGTAGAACACTACTGGGCAAAAATGCCTGGAATACCAGTCACGAGTTTTACCGACATCCATGGATTGGTGTGGAGAGTTCACCAACTCACAAGTTATCTCCAGCTAATGGCTGAGAGCTACACCATGAATCACTGCGTAGACCAATATTTGGAGGACTGTCGCACAAAGACATGTGCGATCTTCCGTATGACTCTTATCGATGCCCCCGAATACAGAGTCACGATCGAAATCGATACAGTAGACCGCACACTCGTGCAGGTGAGAGGACGCTGGAATAGACTACCCTATCCTTTAGAAATAAATGCCATAAGGGAATGGAGTCGTCTCAATCATTTAGAACTCTTCCACTCCCTTGTCAGGCTATTTAACAGGATATAGGAATCTACTATTCATGCAGGTCTTCATCACCGACCATAGATGTCGTAAATCCGAAGTAGAGAGCTAATCCGTAAAAAAGAGCGTCCATGTCTAAGGCGAAAGAAAACACTCCAGGGGCAGGAGAATCTGTTCAAGTCATCTCTGAGGCACTCGGCCGCATGCTTACAGTTCGATAACCCGGGCAAAAAAAATAGACTGCTCCCGCTTAGAGGAGTCAGCCTATTAAAAAACCACGAAAAAAATGCCTAAGCGTTATTGGCGAGGCGCGCCTTGATCGCCTCTAGGCTCGCCTGGACCACGTGACCCTCTGCGACCTTTCGGACCTTTGTTTTTCCCACCACGCTTACCCATTTTCCGACGCATGGCCCTGCGCTCTTCTTTGCTGAGCTTCCCATCACCATCTTTATCGAATCTTGCAATGCGACGCGCTTTACGATCAGCCTTGAGGGCGGCTTTCTCTTCTTCATTGAGCACTCCGTCGCCATCGGCATCGAATTTTGCTATCATTTCCGCACGACGGGCTTCTTTAGCGGCTTTTCTTTCTTCCGCATTGAGCTTTCCATCACCATCGGCGTCGAATTTTGCGACGATTTCTGGGGGAAGTTGCCCACGGCGTTGTTTTTTCTGTTCGGGCTCTGCTTGAGCGAGAAGGGAACTAGCGACAATGACTGAGGTAATGATTAAAGTTTTCATAAGTTACAATCAATCAAACTACTGCCCTGATGAAAAGTTGCACACTGTGTGAAAAAAGACGTCACTCTCCCTGTGAAGATTGAAACTTATGTGGGTGGAATGCTGCAAACGAACGCGTATCTAGTCGAAAATGGAGGTGATCGCTTTCTGGTAGATGCGCCTCAAGGGGCTGCATCCTTCGTAGAGGCTCTCGAAAATAAGCCGACGCACCTTTTATTGACTCACCAGCACTTCGATCATTCAGCAGATGTGTCAGCGCTTCAGGAAATGGGGCTAACGCTGATTGCTGGTGAACACTATAATGACGACTTCATTTTACGGGAAAGAGGTCTTCCTTTTGGAATTCATGTGCCGCCGTTCGCTGTTGATGAGGTGATTTTAAAAGGAAATCTAGTCATCGGAGACACCACTCTGGAGATCAGGCACGTGCCGGGACACTCTCCAGATAGCATTGTCTTCTACTCGCAAGAGCATGGGATCGTCTTCGGTGGAGATACGCTCTTTGCAGGTGGAATCGGTCGACCTGACTTACCTGGAGGGAATTACGAAGTCCTGATGTCGGGCATTCAAGAGCATCTGATGGCTCTACCTGGAGAGACTCTTATCTATCCTGGGCATGGGCCTGAGACTACAATCGCCGCCGAGGCACGTGGAAATGGCTACCTCCAATAAAAAAATGACGTTTTTTCTCTAGAAAGGCATTTCACCTGCAAGTGACAAATCCACTAGCTATGCGACGTTTACTTTGAGAGAATCATCAAAAGCCGACGACGCATTACCCTCTCCTCTCAGATCCATATGGACGCCAAACCAGATCATAAAAACCAGACTCAACTCCCACCAGAGCTACAGGACCAGTTAAAGGCCTTCCAGAAACAGCTCTGGCAGGTGAAAATCGCTGAGGCTATTCTGGCGGGATTCCTCGGCCTCTTTGTCTCGTATCTCTTGGTATTTGGCCTAGATCGCTTCGTCGAGACACCAGCGATGATTCGCTTGGCTATCTTATTGGCCGGAGTCTCACTGTTTGCTCTTTTTGCTCCGATGATGCTACGCCGCTGGGTCTGGGGGCATCGCGAAAAGTCTCAGCTCGCACGGCTTATCGCATCGAAGTATCCCGTGCTTGGCGATCGGCTCCTCGGTGCTGTGGAGCTGGCAAAACAAGATGCTAATACCGAGACACTCTCCCCTGCTCTGCGCCGGGCTGCGCTAGAAAACGTCTCCCGCGAAGCGAAGGCGAAGAATCTCGAAAAGGCACTGCCTGCCTCGAAAAAAGGTCGGCTCGCCTTTGCCACTCTTCTTCTCTTTTCCGCAGTGGCTATGGCCCTCCTCTTTATGCCGGACGCTGGTGTGAATGCGCTGAAACGCTGGCTGATGCCGCTCTCAGACACTCCGCGCTATACCTTTGCTAGGCTGGATAATCTACCAAAGACGATGGTTGTGCCCTACGGTGAGGCATTTCCCCTAGATATCACACTCTCTGCCAGCTCAGCGACGGCTCCAAATGAGGCGAAGGCCCGCTTCAGCGGAAAAGACTGGATTGTCACTGAAAAGAGCCGTGGTGGTGGTTACCACTTTGATCTCCCTGGACAACAGGCCATCACATTCCTCGATGTGCAGGTGGGAGATGTGATTAAAAAGATTCGCATCGAACCGCTGATACGCCCTTCGCTCGAGTCACTCACAGCGATTGTCACACCACCCGAATATCTGCAGCAGAAGCCGCGTGAACTCGAAGTGCGGACGGGCTATCTCTCCGCAGTCGAAGGCAGCCAAGTCACCCTTAAGGGCACGACGAGCCGAGCACTCGCCGAACTCTCAGTCGGCCCTGCCATTGGTGATAACGTAAAAGCCGTTCATGCTAATCTCGGCGCAGAAAATGGTATTTTTAAAGCCAAGCCAGATTCTGCGGAGTTCACGCTCTCACCAATGACTCTGACTAAGGATTCATTCGATCTCCCGATTTCTTGGAAAGACATGCATGATCTGGAAAATCGCGACCAATATAAGCTCACTATCGAGTCCAGCGAGGATATACCACCAGCCGCATATGCACAGAATGTCCCTCGTCAGAGACTCATACTCGAAGAAGAAACACTCGAATTCGAAGCACTCGCCGAGGACGACTGGGGCTTAAAAACGGTCGGCCTCGTCTGGCAAGGGCAGTCAACTCTACCGACTGATCAGCCAGGCGCATCTGGCGAGATCATCTTGAAGGATGGAGGACCAAACGCTCGCCGCATCACGGAAAATGTCAGTTTTTCTCCGAAGGCCTACGGAATCACTCCGCAGAAGCTCACCTTACGGGTTTTCACTAATGACTACTATCCAGGACGCGAGAGAGTCTACTCACAAGAGATTCAGATACAGATCCTTACAAAAGATCAGCATGCT
>CALFDI010000310.1 GCA_937952875.1 uncultured Verrucomicrobiales bacterium | reverse complement strand
GATGGAGTTCGAACAAGCGAGCACATGATGATTAGCGCTACGCATCAACAAATCTGGATATGTAGATATGTTCTGTTCAGCAGCTGTCAATGGTCGATTTCGGATTGGGTCAGGCAATGATTCATAGCCTTATGTCTAGGTCTTTTTCCCCAATTTCGGCCAATGTTTAGTCGTTTTGAATTTTAGTAATGAAAAACTGTATCTTTATAGTCGCCATATATTTTGTGCTTTCTTTAGTGAGTGCGCCTTTTGTTTACGCGGATTCGATCGTGTCTGATGGAGAGATGGTGGAAATTGTTCTCCCTGAGAAAAAGACTGAGTCATTAACATTCGACATTCTCTTTCAAGGTGAAGTCCTGACGGTGAATTTGAAAGAGCATTCGGTGTTTGGAAAAAACACGCGTTTTTTGGTTTCTGATACGTTGGGGAAAACAAGAGAGGTGGAGCATTGTATCGATGCCACATATTTGGGGAATGTGACGGAAAAACCAAGCTATACGGTGGGGGCGGTGCTGACAGAGTTTGGTCTATTGGCGAATATTACCCGACCGAATCAGAGCTCTATCACGATAGAGCCTGCATACAGTGACGGGGCGTCATGGCACCGTATTTTTGAAAATGCTGCAGATGACCATATCGCCTGCGGTCATGCAGAGTGTCAGGCGGCTGAAGTGGAGGAAGAGTCAGAACCAGAGTTAGAAGCACACTCGCAGCAGGAGCCAAAGGAGTTTGAATCAGTGGGACCGATTACGACGGTCTTTAGCACAATGGCGACAGGAATGATGAGCGGGGGGTCAACTGCGACTTTACCTCCTACGCGTGTTATGGATGTTTTGGAATACGAGGTGGGCGTAGAGATTGGGTCTCGGGCTTTTTTGAATAATTATGGAGGAGCTGCGACGCGTCTTGCTTCTGCTCAAGCCTCTGCGGCCTCGATCGCTGTGAATATGGATGCTCGATATCTGAGAGGAGCGGGCATCAAGCATGTGGTAGGGACGGTGATAATCCGTCAGACGGCAGCAGCAGACCCCTTTACTGTAAATAACGGAACTGACAGAGATGGCTTGTCTGCGTTCCGGAATCACTGGAACTCGAACCCGGGAGAGGTGGGAACCACTCATGATCTAGCTGTGTATCATGTGCGTGGAGCTCCTTCTGGCTTGGCGAATGTGAATCAAGTGGGCACGAGTTTGCGCTATGCTCTTTCAGCGAGTAATGGGCCGACGAGTTGGGCGAGTGGCACATTGGTCCATGAATTCGGCCACACATGGGGGCTACTGCATAATAACGATGCACCGATCTTAGATTATGAGAATGAAGATTATGTCGCTGGTGTCGCTTTTCCAAATTCATTCTATGAGGCTAGACCGAGAAATAACAACGGGATGAACTCGGCTGGCGGGTCTCATACTTTCATATCTGTGATGAATGGAAGTGGAGACCATAACATTGGCCGCCTTTCGACAGATGAGGCAAATAGAGTATTCGGTGTGCGCCAAACAAAACGCTTTTTTGGCGATATCGTTACTGATCCTGGGCCGATTCCTCCCTTTGGGCATCGGGATTTAGTGACGGCTTCCCGAGCGGGATCTGTGATTGCTGATGTGATCGCGAATGATTATGATGCGAACAATGATGTGCTGGATGTCGAAATTCTAGACACGGTGAGTCAAAAAGGAGGAACAATTACTCTGTCTCAGGGGACCGGTCCGGGTGGGCGGAATCAGCTTATTTATACGCCACCAAGTGGAGATGGAAATGACATCGACTTCTTTCATTACACGGTGGTTGACTCCACTGGGCAGAGGGATTTTGGCTGCGTTCATGTTAATATTATTCCTCCTCTGCTCTTTGCAGAGAGCTTTTCTTATCCAGCGGGAGCATTAGAGAATAATACAAATGCTGGTAATGCGTGGGATAGCCGAGTGTTTAGTGGCTCCACAATCGTTGAACCGTTGGAGAGTCTGCCAGATCTGCGTCCTGAGACTCTCTTGAAAATGGGTGGAAAAGTCGTCCAGATAGGAAGTCACCGTAGGTCGCTCCCTCTGCCAGAGATAGCATGGGGTGGTCAGGATAATAGCGTCCGTTACATTAGCTTTATTCAGAAATTAGCCTCGTCTGCGACGAATCAGTCAAGAGTTGTGGAGTTTTGGAATGGATCATCTACGACGAATAATACGACTTTTTCTTTTGGCACAAACACTTGGCCAGGAGCTCCAGATTACGGTTTGTTCTTAGATCAAGGAGGTGCAAATGTGCCTTTTGAAGTTGGAACAGCGGATATGGAGCCGCACCTGATCGTCATCAAGGTCGAATATGGCACGAATGGTGATGATAGGATTAAGTTGTATCGAGACCCTGGTCAGACAGAGCCCACACTCCCAGATGTGAATCACGTATTTCCTAATTTGGATTTTAATAGGATCGGGTTCGGATCATTTCAGGGAGGATCGCAGGAGGTAGATGAGTTCCGAATCGGCACGACGTATGAAAGTGTTATTCCTCTGGAACAGTCTGAACTCATTTTTGAAGAATCTTTTACTTATGAGAGTGGAGAGTTAGCGGGTGAGCGCAATAATGGCAACGCATGGCAAGATGATAACGAGAATGGTGGTTCAAATGTTTCTGCATTAGGGAGTTTATCTCCAAACACTTTGACCAACTTGATCACTTCTGGCGGCAGAGTTGAGCAAATAGGGAATGATCGCTATTCATTGCCATTGTCTGACTCTTCAGGAGAGGCTCATACGGTGCGTTATATTAGTTTTGTCCAAAAGCTGGGCACAGTAGATATCGGTAAGTCTCAACTGCTTGAGTTCTGGAATGGTCGTGATGCGAGTTTCTCTTTTGGGACAAATGCTTGGCCTGGGTCTCCTGATTACGGGCTCTTCTTGAATCAAGGCGGTGGCGAAGTTCCGTTCGAAGCAGGAGCTCCCAGCACGGAGTCCCGCTTGATCGTGCTGAAGGTAGAATATGGTGCAGATGATGCGGATGCGATCAGGGCCTATGTGAGTCCTGGTGAGACAGAGCCTGAGATTCCAGATGCTCTCGGCTTTTTTACGGACTTATCTTTTGATCGATTAGGCTTTGCTGCTTTCCAGGGCGCGACGCAAGAAGTCGATGAGATTCGGATCGGAGCGACGTATCGAGACGTTGTCCCACTGATTACGAATGATCCGCATTTTGAGGAAAATTTCGAGTATTCTGATGGTGCGCTAGCTGGCAACCAGAACGATGGGTCGACATGGTCGAACGCTAGTGGATCAGGGGCTTCTGTATCTACTGGAAGTTTATTAGTAGAGCAGCCAGTGGGCTTTGTCACATCAGGTGGAAAGGCGAATCAGACAAATGGCCAACGAGTGTCTATCCCGCTCCCCACCAGAGCACGTGGAGGATCTGATAATTCTACAGTCTACGTGAGCTTCGTCCAAGATCTGGTCGGTGTGAATACGAATCAGACACGAATCGTCGAGTTCTGGGATGGCTCGCCAACGGATTCATCGAGGACATTTTCTTTCGGAACGTTTGTCGATGCCGTGCCGAATGCTCCTGGCTACGGAATTTTCGTAGAACGAGGAAATACTCAACTAGCCCGCGAGATCGGGGCTGAAGTCGATAGACCTCGTCTAATCGTATTGAAGATCAACTATGGAACGAACGATATGGACACTATGGAGGTCTTTTTCGATCCAGGTGAGAGCGAACCACTCGTCCCTCTAGAGACAATAACGACGACGAATCTTGCCTTCAATCGCATCGGATTCGGTAGCTTCCAAGGCGGAGCCCAGTCTATAGATAGCTTCCGCATCGGTGGCACATATGCGTCAGTGGTGCCTAGCGTAAATCCAGATTCTGATGGTGACGGCTTACCAGATGATTTTGAACGAACCTACTATGATTCTGAGGACCTAAGTGTAACGGATGGAACTGAGGACCTCGATGGAGACGGACAGTCAGATGCTGCCGAGTTCATTGCTGGGACAGATGCCGCGGAGAGAGAGTCCGTTTTTGCTCTTACTCAGGATGGAGTGCAGTCGGTGTCAGAGACAGAGGTAAGTATCAGCTGGAAATCAGTAACTGGTATAACGTATTCCATCTGGACAAGCGAATCTCTCGCTCCAGATTCATGGACCGAACTTATTCCTAGCGTTAGTGCGAACGGCGAAGTCACCACAGCCGTTGTCACGAGATCTGGGGCGACGAGGTTTTATCAAGTGCGCGTAAACCCTTAATGCCAGTTACTTTTTCTGATTGATATAAGGGGCGGTTGGGTCGTTCTTAGCGCTTTTCATGAGATACAAAAAAAGCCCGATCGAATCATCGATCGGGCTCTAATAGATAGAGTGGAATTTTCTACGTGAAGAGCGGCTTGATGTGGCGCTCGAGAAGATTGCCAGTCACGCATTTTGCGATGACGTCTTCGTGTTCTTTGAGTGCGTCGAGATAGCGGTCTCCCATCTGTGCAGCGATCTTAAAGCCGACGTGGAGGAGCTGGCGGACGTTTGGA
>CALFDI010000309.1 GCA_937952875.1 uncultured Verrucomicrobiales bacterium | reverse complement strand
ATCTTCTTAAGAATGGCGAAATAGATATCTCGCATAATTTCTGTCGCGATTAGCTGGCTGCGCGTTTTGCTCGGAACGGCATCTTCTGTGAGTTGGTAGAGGTGACGAGCTCTTTCGGCCTGATATTGCATCATGGCGCGGAAGCGTCCGTCGTAGACTTTTCCAACAAGATCTCGTTCTGAATACTGGAAACGTGCAAAGTCTCCAAGAGGAAGGTAGATGCGGCCACCATTTTCCAAATCTTCTCCGACGTCTCTTAAAATATTCGTCAGCTGTAGAGCATCTCCTAAGTGACGTGCGTAGTCATCAGCACCAGGGTGCGAGCACTCAAATAAGCGAACACACACGAGTCCCACGCTACCTGCTACGCGGTAGGTGTAGGTCTGGAGTTCTTCCCATGAGCCGAATCTTTGCGGGGCAAGATCCATCTCACACCCATCAATCAGATCTAGCAAATATTGTGTTGGTAGATTGTGGCGATCACGTAGTTCGACGGTGCGTGCTTCGATTTCGTTGGGGCTATCGAAGCCATTTGTCAGACCGTTGCGCCATGCGTCGAGCTGACGGCGTCGCTCGTCCACGGGGATATCGGGGTCGTCCGCGATATCGTCGATGAGTCTGCAGTAGGCGTAATAAGTTGTGAGATCAGTGCGTTGCTGCGGTGGAAGAGCCGAGAAGGCAAAGGCGAGGTTGGACTTCGCCTTGCTCGTGATGACCTCTGCAGATGGTGGTGTGGGGGACTGTGATGCAGCGGATAGATCTGACATGAGGAGGCCTATGTGGGCTAATCCTTAGAAGAATCAATGCTAAGCAGTGACTTTTTTACTCAATAACACCCCAATGCCCGGTCGCAAAGGGCCAGAGTGAGAAGAGAGCAGGACCAACTAGATTGTATTCTTTCACCGTGCCCCAATAGCGAGAGTCGAGCGAGTTATCTGTATTATCACCCAGAGCTGCATACTCTTCCATAAGAGGATTTTTCGTGTCTTTACGAAGTGTCAGGCGATCCATGACTGAATCAAGTGGTCCTATTTTCGCAAGTTCATACCCTTTGTTTTCAGCATAAGGACCTTTTTGTTCCATCACTCGTCTAAATCCATATTCAGTCGCGACTTGGCTATCGATGTAGAGCTTACCGTCAGAGTCACCGATGGAGAGGGTGTCTCCAGGGACGCCGGCGAGTCGCTTGATGTAGTGTGATCCACCGCTTTGTTCGCCATTAGCTTCCGCTTGCCTATGGACACCAACGATGCCGCGAGTATCAAAGACGAATGTCTCTCCTCGCTGTGGTTTTCTGAAATGATATGAGACTTTATCGACGAAAATCAAATCGCCTGATTGGCTATAGCCACTGGCGAGAACTGTTCCTTTTGGAAGGACGCGATTTCGGATTTTAAGAATTTTTTTTCCGTAGCTATCAAGCTCTGCCTCGATGCCAAGTTTTTGGCTGAGGCCAAATCCACTATTTACCTCTGAATCGAGGAGAAGATTCCGAGGTGCATTGATGGAGATACTGGTGCCATCTTTGAACCGGAATTTGGTGTATGTGAAGAAGTTAAATCGTTGCTCTTGTATGATAGAATCATTGAGCTTATCAGATAGTAATTCTTTATCCTCTGTGAGAATTTTTTCGAAATATGTGCGCCCTTTTGTAGCGACCTCGATCATTCTAATGGGTAATGGGGGCCACTCATCCTTATTGATGATCTGTCCAGTGATGCCATTGAGAGAGGGTTGCATGGAGCCGGTGGGAATCCGGAAAGGCTGAGTAATGTAGCCGCGGATGCCGATGGCGATGGCGATGGCGACAAAGAAGACTTCGATGTTTTCGGAAAATGCGTTTGGCTTCCGCTGATTTGGTAATGAGGCCTCGCAAGAGAATTCAAGCTGGTTGCAGGCTTCTATAGACTGTCTTTTACTGCCATTTTTGATAGCACTTTTCAGGTCTTTGATGCGCGATTCGATTTCGCCAATTCGTCCCTCAGGGAGAAGATCACGTTTGTAGTTGATAAAGCGTTTGGCGGCTTTTTCAAATGCAAGGGCATCACGTTGCCACTTAGGCTTGTAGAAGAATTCGATGATAGTCCGTAGGAGAGGAGGCATTTCGAGAGGGAAGCTGAGCTATTTAGGTCTGCTTAGCAAGTCATGCTTCACGCTGAAGGCGGGTTCACAAACTTTTATTGGGATCGAGTCCGTTCACTCCAGTTATTGCCAGAATTCCCGTGAAGGAAGTCCTGCAGGAGTGGGTCGTCACTCTTTTCGAACTCTGATGGAGTCCCTAGCCAGTAGATTTCTCCTTCTTTCATAAAGGCGACACGATCCGCAATGCGGAGCATTGAGCGCATTTCGTGGGTGATGACGACGTTTGCTATGCCATGATCTGTCTGCAGGCTTCTCATCAGGAGATCGCTCTTATCTGCTGTGATAGGGTCGAGTCCTGCATGTGGTTCATCATAAAAGACGCAGGCTGGCCGATCAACGACTGCTCTGGCGAGTGCGACTCTTTTCCTCATGCCGCCAGAAAGTTCTGCTGGCATTTTATTGCCTTGATCGCCAAGTCTAACGATTTTGAGGGCATCATTGACTCGGCGTTTGATTTCCTTTTTGTCTTTCAAGCCGTGCTCGCGCAGGGGAAAGGCGATATTTTCAAAAACAGAGAGAGAGTCGAAAAGTGCTCCATTTTGAAACATGATGCCCATTTTTCTGCGGACAGGACCTTGCTCGCGTTCATTCATTTGGCAGATAAATTCTCCGTCCACTTCAATGGTGCCTTCGTCAGGGCAGAGTAACCCCATCAGGTGTTTGACCAGCACAGACTTCCCGCCGCCAGAGCCTCCGAGTAATACGAGTGTCTCGGCAGGATAGATTTCGAGATCAACTCCTTTGAGAACTTTTTGTTCTCCGAAAGCCTTAGTGAGGCCTTTTGCTATGATAAATGGCTGCGACATGTGTGATAGATTCAGTGTCAGGGAAAAAAGCGATTTGAAAAGCGAAAGCGAAAGAGATAGCCACCTCGCATGGATAAATCAGACTCTCCGCTCGTAGGCGTGGTGATGGGCAGTGACTCAGACTGGCCGACAATGGTAAAGGCTGTGGAAGTGCTCGAGGAATTCGGCATTCCATACGAGGCGAAAGTCGTGAGTGCTCACCGCACCCCAGAACTACTTGTCGAGTATTCGAAGACTGCGGAAGAGCGGGGCATACGTTGCATCATTGCTGGTGCTGGCGGCGCAGCTCACCTTCCTGGCATGGTCGCATCAATGACGATATTACCCGTCCTAGGCGTGCCAGTTCAGTCCCGTGCTCTCAAAGGAATGGATTCTCTGCTATCTATCGTGCAAATGCCAAAAGGAATCCCCGTGGCGACATTTGCTATCGGTGAGGCCGGCGCTGGAAATGCTGGCCTTTACGCCGCGCAGATACTCGCAGGGAGTGATCAGGCTCTCGCAGCGAAGCTACATGACTTCCGCACAGCTCAGCGCGACCGTGTCTTGGGCCTCGATCTCCCTCCTTCAGCATAGCATTACTACTCATAACGATGATATTACCTGGTGGAACTATTGGTGTCTTAGGCGGTGGTCAACTCGCTCGGATGATGTGCCTAGACGCACGTCGTATGGGCTATAAAACAATCGTCTGGAGTGGAACTCCAACTGCAGAGCCAACGGAGGGCGTGGCAGATCGAGTGATTAACTTACCCTTCGATAACAGTGATGCGTTGGCTGATTTTTGTAATACTGCAGACGTCGCGACTGTGGAGTTCGAGAACATTCCTGCGAGCACACTCCAGGCTGTCGAATCTCTTATTCCGTTACGTCCAGGTGCTGATATCGTCGCCATCAGCGGGAATCGCTCGCGCGAAAAGGCGTTGCTCAAAGATAACTCAATTCCATGCGCTCCATTTGCCCTCATTCGCAGCTTAGCTGATCTGAGAGAGGCTCATGCAGCTATTGGTCCAGATGCAGTTCTTAAGACTGTCGAGTCTGGATATGATGGGAAAGGTCAAGTCCGTCTAACAGAAGGCGCGGATTTAGAAGCTGCCTGGAAGGCTGTCGATGAGCAATTCTCGGTTTTAGAAGGTTTTATCGACTTCGAGTGCGAGGTCTCAGTGCTTGTCGCGCGTGGCGTAGATGGTGAGACGGCTGTCTATCCAGTTTCTGAAAACCTGCACCGTCACCACATACTAGATTTCTCGATTGTTCCGGCGCGTGTGAGTGAGGCGACAGCTAGCGAAGCGCAGGCCATCGCCGTTCGATTAGCTGATATTCTCGGTTACGTTGGTTTATTAGCAGTCGAATTTTTTGTCCAATCTGATGGATCTGTTTTAGTAAATGAACTAGCGCCGCGCCCGCATAACTCTGGGCACTACACGATGGATTCCAGTGCGACTTCACAGTTCGAGCAGCAAATCCGAGCTGTCTGTGGTGTCCCGCTCGGTTCTGTCGAGCAGTTAACGCCTGCTGTAATGGTGAATTTACTAGGGGATATGTGGCATGGATCAGTTCTCGATGAGCGAGCGATCTTAGATGTCCCGGGGGCTAAGCTACACGTGTATGGAAAGTCGAATCCATCTGGTCGTAGGAAGCTGGGGCACGTCAATATCGTCGGTGGAGAGTTAGCAGATGTGAAAGCGCGAGCAGAAACTCTGAAGTCTCATTTACTGAAAGGTTAGTATGGCGCTGCCGAAGCCGTTAGAGCTTGTTCAAGTCTTCTTAAAACAAGCTGTTAGGTCTGGAGATCGTGTCGTAGATGCGACTCTTGGTAATGGTTACGACTGTGCCTTTTTAGCTGATCTTGTCGGTCCTAGCGGAAAAGTGATCGGCTTTGACGTGCAGCAGCAGGCGATTGATCGCACACGTGAGCGCCTTGCAGATCGAGCAGATCGCAGCGAGCTTATTCTCGCTGGCCACGAATCCATCGCTGAGTATGTCGAGCCCGGAGTCAGTGCCATCGTCTATAATCTGGGCTACCTCCCAGGTGCAGATAAAGATAAGACGACGTCCGCGGATACGACTCTGCGAGCTCTCAGCGCTTCGACCGGATTATTAAAAAACGGAGGCCTTCTAAGTATCATGTGCTACGTAGGCCACCCGGGAGGCATGGAAGAAGGCTGCGCTGTCAAAGACTGGGCTGCAGAACTCCCTCGCACCGAGTGGCGCGTCTTCCAATACACTGCGGTGAATGCACCGAATAATCCGCCTTTTCTCATCATCATCGAAAAGCTCTAGCTGAAACTCAGAGAGTGCAGCTTAGTCGAGTGTTCGCTCCAGACTTCGCTATCGCCCTTTCGGAAGAACCATGCTTTGCTCCTAATTCAATGCTCACTCATCGACTCGTCCTGCCAGAAGATATGAATCAGTTTGGAGCCCTCTTTGGAGGCAGACTGCTCGCGTGGATAGATGAGGCCAGTTGGATCGCTGCCAGTTTAGAATTTCCAGACTGCCAATTTGTGACCGTTGCTATGAAAGATGTCGTTTTTCAGCACTCGGTGAGACAAGGAACGATTCTAGCCATAGAGAGCACGCTGCAAAACAAGGGCTCTACATCCGTCACCTATCGCGTAACAGTTAGGCAGGGGCGTGGTGAGGATCGATCAGAAATTTTCAGCACGCTCGTCACATTTGTAAACGTCGACTCGAACAGTCAGAAGAACCTCATTGATTAAATGACAGGAGAGATCAAAACAATCGACGTTGTCTTGCCACTTGAGCGGAGCGAAGACCAAGATGCTTGGCTTAAGGCAGCTTCACGTAAGCTCAAGCTCCCGCCGAAAGCTCTCCATGAGATTCGTCTGGTAAAACACTCCATCGATGCCCGGAGGTCACCTGTAAAGGTCCAGCTCCGTCTCGACGTAGGTGTGAATCAGGCGCTCCCTCCGAGAGATGTTCACGAGCGCGATCTTCCAGCTGTGCCTTCAGATGCAGCTACCGTCGTGATAGTAGGTGCTGGGCCGGCGGGGCTATTCGCAGGCCTCACTGCGATAAAGCAAGGCATGAAGCCTATCATTCTAGAGCGTGGAAAAGACGCTGCTAAACGTCGATTCGATCTCGCTCCTATTTTGCGAGAAGGCCGCGTGATTGAGGAAAGTAATTACTGCTTTGGTGAAGGTGGTGCTGGGACTTTTTCCGATGGGAAACTGTATACTCGTGCGACAAAGCGTGGGCCAGTCCGTGAGATCTACGAAATTCTCGTAGCACACGGAGCACCAGAAGTGATTCTCACAGATGCTCACCCTCACATAGGATCGAATCTCCTGCCAAACGTCGTCATGGCCATTCGGGATTCCATTATAAAGGCAGGTGGAGAAGTGCGTTTTGGCCAAAAGGTCACAGGCTTAGTGAAGGAAGTGAACTCCGTAAAAGGTGTCAAACTTCATGACGGCTCCCTCGTGGAAGGTGAAGCCGTCATTCTTGCGACAGGGCACTCAGCACGCGATATTTATCAT
>CALFDI010000308.1 GCA_937952875.1 uncultured Verrucomicrobiales bacterium | reverse complement strand
GCACTCAGCACGCGATATTTATCATATGCTGCATAGGGAGAATGTTCTGTTAGAACAAAAGCCTTTTGCTGTTGGCGTGCGCATAGAGCACCCGCAGGCGTTCATTGATAGCGTGCAGTATCACACGCCGCTTGGAGTCGAGCGTGATCGTTTACTGCCAGCTGCGAGATATCGCTTAGCCACTAAGATAGGTGGTCGTGGCGTGCATTCATTCTGTATGTGTCCGGGTGGATTTATCGTGCCCGCTGCGACTGAAAATGACGAAGTCGTCGTGAATGGTATGTCTCTTGCTCGGCGTGATTCGAAATACGCAAACAGTGGTATGGTTGTCACAGTAGAGCCTGAAGATGTTGAGGGCTTCTACGAGGAACACGGAGTTCTTGCGGGTATCGCTTTTCAGAAATGGCTCGAACAAGAAGCCAAAAAAGCGGGTGGGGGAGGTCAAGTCGCGCCGGCTCAGAGAGTGGTGGATTTCATCGCAGGCCGCCTCAGTAATAGTCTGCCTGAGACCAGTTATTTCCCAGGTCTTACATCCGCACGTCTCGACCAGATTCTCCCTGAGTTCGTCGTGAGCCGTATGCAAAAAGGGCTGCAGCAATTTGGCCGGAAGATGAAGGGTTATCTGATGGAAAATGCTTTACTGATCGGGTTTGAAACTCGCACAAGTTCTCCGGTGAGAATTCCGCGTAATGATGAAACGCTACTTCACCCAGAATGCCCTGGTCTTTACCCCTGTGGGGAAGGGGCTGGGTATGCTGGCGGTATCGTATCCGCAGCTCTAGACGGTATGAAGTGTGCCGAGGCTGTTGCAAAAGCATCGCGTTCGAAATGATCGTGAAATTAGACGTTGCACCACCGCTCTCTATCACCTATTATACCTCTGGTTGATTGCATCTTCATCGAAAGATTCTCTAACCATAAATTTACCAGGAGTATATTATCGCAGGACCAAGAGGAAGAAGAGGAGGAGGCCGTGGAGGTCGCCGTCGTGACAATCGTTTACGTAACACGAGTAAGGGAGACACTGACAAGGCTGTTGAGGTGGAAGGAACAATTTCTGCTGTCCTCGCTGGCACTATGTTTAAAGTGGAGCTCCCGAGTGGACATGAAGTCCTTGCTCATATTTCGGGTAAGATGCGAAAGCGCTTTATCAGACTCGTGATCGGTGACCGCGTGAAGATGGAAATGTCACCTTATGATACGACAAAGGCGCGTATTGTTTTCCGTCTCGGGTAAGCCTCGAAAACAGATTTTCTTAAAGCTTCATGCTCATTTGTGGCATGAAGCTTTTTTGTTACCCGCTAAAAGGCGTGCTTTCTAGTCCGGCGATTCTTTCTGAAAGGTAGCGATCGCTCTTCCAAGGAGTTCAATGTCATCCGTCTTATGCCCAGCGGATAGGGATATTCTTAGCCGAGCTGTCAGTTTCGGCACAGTCGGGTATCGAATCGCTGGAACACTGAATCCTTGCTCTTTCAATTCTTCGGCTCTTGCTAGAGCTGCATGATTGTCACCGATGATCACGGGATGAATAGCACTGTCCTGGTGCGATCCTATAAGTTGTGAAAAGTGCTCAATATTGTGCGCTAGCCTCTTCCGTAAAGCTTCACCTTCTGCAGACCGTATAAGATCGAGAGCAGAACATGCAGCTGCAGCTTGCGCGGGGAGAGGGGCCGTCGAATAAATGAAAGATCGCGCCGTATTCAGGACAAGGTCTATGGTATCTCGATTCGCTGCAAGATAGCCTCCGGAGACTCCCGCTGCTTTACTGAGAGTGCCCATATGAAGGTCGACTCTATCTCGGACGTGAAGCTCTTCCGCTAGACCAGTGCCTGTCTTTCCATAGAGTCCGAATGCATGTGCTTCATCGAGAAGAAGCCATGCACCATACTTTTCTTTCAATTCAATGATGTCTAAAAGCTGGGCTCGATCTCCATCCATACTGAAAATAGATTCCGTCACGACGATTGTGCGACTATTTTGAGTCGGAGGGTGGGCCTTGAGCAACCGCTCGAGCTTTTCCAAATGATTATGCGGATACACGCGAAGAGTCGCCCCTGATAAGCGTGCACCATCGATGAGTGAGGCATGACAGAGCTTATCTAAAATCAAGGTGTCACCCTTTTGAGCGAGGGCTGTAAGTGTGCCGAGGGCTGTGGCGTATCCCGTGCTGAAGACCAGAGAGGCCTGTGTATTTTTGGCTTCGGCTAGCTTTTCCTCGAGTTCTCGATGTGGAGCGTGGGTGCCGGAAATGAGACGAGCGGATCGGCTACCAACGCCATATGTTTCGATTGCCGAAACAGCCGCTTGAGCTAATCGAGGATGATTGGCTAAGCCAAGATAATCGTTCGAAGCAAAATCAATGAGCGCTTCACTGCGCAGACTCAGATTTCGCCGCAGACCACGTTCATCGAGTTCTGCAAGTTCGTCCGATGGCTGGCGCATGAGAAAATCATTCAGAAAAGATTAGTTTCCTGCAGCAGGTCGCTCGAGAGCCCATCTGAGCAGTGCTTCAGAATCATTCCAGATTTGTTTTGATGTGCTTCCTAGCACGACAGCTATCACAGTTCTTCCATTTAACTCTCCAGAAGCCATGAGACAGCGACCCGAAGCGCGAGTTGTTCCGGTCTTCATCCCATTGCAATATGCCAATTTCCGAAGCACGCGGTTTGTGTTTTTTAGCAGCTTCTTTTTACCGTCGGAGAAGTGAAATGTGTATTGCTTGGTCTTCATTGCATCTCGAATGAAACGCGACTTATAGGCCGCACGACCTAATTTCGCCATGTCACGTGCAGTTGAATATTGGCCTTTTTCAGTGAGGCCATGCGCATTGAGAAACTTTGAATTCTTCATCCCAAGCGAGCGAGCTTTGGCATTCATCACAGTGGAGAATTTCACCTGACTCCCCGCATTATCACGAGCTAATACACGGGCGACGTCATTTCCACTTTTGACAATGAGAGCCTTGAGGAGAGCGCTTCTACGATAGGTTTGGCCTGGTTTGACGTAAATTTTCGTAGGCTCGACGTAGGTGTCAGTTTTGGCGATTTTGACCCATTTCTTGAGATTGCCTTTATCTAAGACACAGAGAGCAGTGAGTAGCTTCTGAGTCGAGGCGACTGCACACTTTTGATCGGCATTTTTCTCAAAAAGAACACGGCCGGATGCGTAATCGATGACAATTGCTCGTTTGGCTGTGATCTTAGGCGCCGCAGCCCGAGGAATCGTGCCTGTGATGACTGGTGCTTTGGGGTTAACAACGCTCTCTGCTTCTATGATGCGTGGCTGTTGTGCACAGGCTAAGCTACATGCAGCGAGTAGAATGAAAAATGGACGGAAAATGTGTCGCATGGAAGGACTGTCTAAGTTTTTACAAGATGAGCAAGCGTGCGCTTACACACAGAGTGAAATTATCTGACGTGGCAATGGGGCTTTTCATTCACGCATAGCGCGCTATAGCAGGCAGCAACATGGCTAAGAAACCAGTGGTATTTATAATTCGTGATGGCTGGGGTGAAAATCCCGGAGGGCTTGAGACAGCAGAGCGTGATCATAACGCAGCGCTTTTGGCTGATACTCCATTCCATGACGAGGTGCTCAGCGCATGCCCTAAGTCACATTTATCGGCATCAGGCTTAGACGTCGGCCTTCCTGAGGGGCAGATGGGGAATTCAGAAGTGGGTCACTTGAATCTTGGTGCAGGCAGGATCGTCTACCAAGATCTCACACGGATTAATAAGTGCATTGCTGATGGGGAGCTGAGTGATGTGCCCGCTCTGAAGGATGCATTCTCTCGAGCAAAAGGCCACACGCTTCATTTCATCGGCCTGATCTCAGATGGAGGAGTGCATAGTCATCAGGATCAGCTCATAGCACTCGCGAAGGAGTCGAAGAAAGCTGGTGTCGAAAATGTCATGCTGCACGCCATCACTGACGGTCGCGACACATCGCCGACTGGTGGAGCTGAGTATCTCTCGAAGGTTGAGGATGAACTGGGTCAGATCGGCGTGCCGATAGGAACAGTCATCGGTCGCTACTACGCGATGGACCGAGATAAGCGTTGGGACAGGAATCAGCTCGCATGGGATGCGATAGTCGAAGGAAAGGGGACTCACGTTGACGTTCTACCAAGTGAGGCTGTCGCGGCTTGCTATAAAGAGGATAAGACCGACGAATTCATTCTTCCTATGATCTTTGGCGAAGTGAATAAGCGTCGTATCAATGACGGCGATGTCGTCGTCTGGTTCAACTTCCGCGCAGATCGAGCCCGCCAGATTTGTGATGCGATGCTAGATGATTCTTTCGATGGCTTTGACACCCATGGTCGTCCGAAGACTCACCTCGTCACCTTGACTGAATACGATGCTAATTACGACTGTGCCGTCGCATTTCCTCCTCAGACTCTAGAAAATACTCTGGGGACTGTCGTCGCTGCAGCTGGAAAGACTCAATTACGGATCGCTGAGACTGAGAAGTATCCACATGTGACGTATTTCTTTAATGGAGGTGAAGAAACACCAAACGAAGGCGAAGATCGTCAGATCATTCCATCGCCGAAGGTGGCGACGTATGACTTGCAGCCAGAAATGAATGCGCCTCAAGTCACAGAAAAAGTCCTAGACCTTATTGAGAATTATGATCTGTGCATTCTGAATTTTGCTAACCCGGATATGGTCGGGCATACAGGTATGTTAGAGGCATGTAAGAAGGCCTGCACTACGATTGATGCAAATATGAAGGCCATCACCAATAAGGTGTTAGAGCTAGATGGCCAACTTCTGATCTCAGCAGATCATGGAAATTGTGAAGTCTTGCGGAATCCTGATGGATCACCACAGACAGCTCACACGACTAACCTTGTGCAAGTCTACTACGTCTCAAATAATACAGAAGGCGTGTCCATGAAGGACGGGATCCTCGCTGATGTCTCACCGACTCTTCTCGATATGTTAGGAGTCAATCAACCGGCGGAAATGACAGGCCAGAGCCTGATCGTTCGTCAGTAACTTGATAAGAAAATCAGTTTTTTCAGGCTCTTTGGTTTTATAATCAAAGAGCCTTTCTTTTCGCGAGACTAGGTCAAAACATCTTCACGCAGATGTTTTCGAATGCAGGCTAAGATGGTCTGGAAGTCTGAGGTCTTACTCAGGAAGGGGAGTCCGCAAGTATGCGTTTCGCCTACGCTAGAGTCAGGATTTTCTTCTACTAGAGCGGTCAGCATAATCACTGGAATGTCTTTTAGCTCAGGTTCCTTAGAAAAGCGCGCCACAACGTCTCCTCCATCCATCCCTGGCATAATGACGTCAATGATACAGAGATCAGGTTTGAATTTCTTAGCCACTCGGACAGCTAATGCAGAGTCATTGATGTCCTGAACGATGAATTCTCCTGTTTCGTCTAAATTTGCTTTCAGTAATGCTGAGAAGTCGGGCTCGTCATCTATAATCAGTATTTTTGAAGAGATCATAGATTAGTATAAGGCCATAAATGTATAACTGGCAAGAGTGTTCGTGATATCTCATAGATTATGAAGATGTTTCTGGAATTTTGAGCGTAATGGACGCGCGAACTCCTCCGGCTTCGAGGTTCGTGAGAGCGAGCGTTCCTTCGTGGAGTTCAATGATTTTACGAGATACAGATAATCCTAGCCCAGTGCCGACACCAGTTGGCTTTGTCGTAAAAAATGGATCGAAGATCTGATTCGCATGTTTCTCCTCAAAGCCGCTGCCTGTATCATCGATTTCAATTCTGATGACACCGTCACCTTCTCGAAGGTGATCAGCAGTTCGTGCGCCCTCATCTTTGATGACTTTTTCTAATTGTGTGGCGTAGCTGCGTATTGTGAGAGTTCCTCCGTCAGGCATCGCATGTTGTGAATTGATCATCAGATTCACGAGCACTTGCTCCACCTTTGTCGCATCGAGTTTTACAGCTGGGAGGTCCTTTGCTAATTCTTGGACGACGTGGATGTTGGCCTTGCGAAATTGGTATTCATTGAGAGATATGGCGTCACTGATCACGAGGTTGATATCTTTTAATTCGCGTGTGAGTTGGCGTGCAGACGAGAAATTAACGAGTCCTTCGACTATCTTTTTAGCGCGATTAATTCCCCGCTTCATTCGTTCGATCGTATCTTGACCAGTATCATCGTTCTCAGGGATACGTTTCGAGAGGAGTTCGATTCCCATGCCGATCATAGCGAGTGGATTTTTGACTTCGTGTGCTACGCCGGAGGCAAGTCGACCAATTGATTCCATCTTTTCAGCCTGAATGAGCTGCTCTTGCGCGTGTTGAAGATTGCTATTGGCGATGAGGAGATCTTCCCGCGTTTTTCTTTGGGTCGTGATGTCTCTATCCATTCCTACGATGCCCCAGCTTCGTCCTTCTTCGTCTAAAAGGGGGACTTTAGTGGTGAGCATGATTCGTATATCATCCTCGCTTTTTTTGTATTTCCACTCGCGATTTATTATGGGGTTTCCAGTAGATAATATTTCTGAGTCTTCGCTGGATCCCAGTTGAACGACGTCTTCTGCGTAGAATTCATCAGGTGTTTTCCCTAACATTGCATCTGGTGTTTCAGCTCCGACCCACTCCGCTAAGGCTTTATTAACAAGGGTATATTCACGGCACGCATTTCTCACAAAAATTTTATCGGGGAAGCTATCAATGAGTGATCTCAACATGTTTCTCTCACGCTCTAGAGTGTTTTTGACCTCGATGAGTTCTGTGACATCACTAGACATTCCGAAGGTGCCGATGATGCGTCCGTTCCGATCACGAAAAGGCATTTTCGTAGTTAGAACCCAGCCGTGCCGACCGTTGCTGAATGTTTCAAGTTCGACCTGACCAGTGATTTTCTTACCGGAAGCGAGGATTTGTTTCTCATCTTTGAGTGCTTTGTCAGCGTGTTCATCATTAAAAAAATCGTGGTCAGCCTTTCCTAACAAATCTGTAGGATGACCGCAGTCGAAGGTTTTTGCGAGGCTCTGATTTACTTTAAGAAAACGCGAGTCGAGGTCTTTAAAGTAGATGTTGGCAGGAATCTCTTCCATGAGAGTCGAAAAATAGTGCTCAAGAGTATGGTTCTCTTGTGTGACTTCATTTAGCTGCTCTTCTAACAGTTTATTCTTCTCAATGAAATAGTCACTGCATTGAGAGGATTGGTTTGCAGTCTCTGTTTTATAAATTGTGAGAAATACTAGGCAGATAATAGAAATGATGACCAGAGTGGCGACAATTTGATTGCCTGCGGATGTGTTTAATTGCGAGATCAGCCAGATTAGACCAGCAAGGGCGATGCCAGCGAGCGTGATGGCTGTGCAAATTCTTCCCCGCGCTGAATATGTCTGATTTTCCATGATATAACTCGATATGCTATCATGAATGATTAACTCTGGCTAAACTAAAGAGTGTGCCTTTGGTATTTTCCCGAAATGGTTTTCTCGAACAAATTCTCTAGGTGATTATGGTGTGTGAATACGAGAATCTGAGTCTGAGTTGATAAGTCAGCGAGAATCGGAAGGAGAGCTTGAGTTCTCTCATCGTCGAATGTCATCAATAAGTCGTCTAGAATAAGAGGCATCGGCGGGTGTGCCTTGAGATGCAACTGTATCGCTGCTAACCTGAGAGCGAGATACAATTGATCAGCAGTTCCTTCCGACATCTCTTGTGGGCGCACTTCAGTCTTATCTGTGCGCACACCGACTAAAATAGGGTCTCCTTTCTCAGACAATTGTGCCGCAACATGGTTGAAGGCTCCACCCGTGAGTTGAGAAAAAATCGAACTCGTGAGGGTCAGCATGGGCCCTTGATTGCGTTGGCGATAGAGGTCGATCTGCTCGCGTAAGAAGTGAATGGCAGACTGCAGTTGTATGAAGCGCTTAGCATTTGTCGTCAGGCTAGCGAGATGGAGCTGTGCACTTTGATTTTCTTCAGCGGCTCGACTGCTTGCTTTATTCAGCTCCTTATCGTGAGTCTCTAGTATGTGTAGCTCTTCGCGAGCGATGTCGCGTTCCTTTTGTAGACGAGGTAGAGAGAGGTCTAAGTCTTGCTGTTGATTGATCCATTCGGCTTCGTCTTGTGATCTGGCTTCTTGAATGAATTCATCGAATGGTTCGGAGGTGCCCTCGGTGATGATTAGACGTAACTTTTCAGCGTCTTTGAAGAATTCTGACTTCTTTTCAATGCCTGCGAGTGTCTCTTCAAGCGAAGATTCGCACTGAGATGACGTTGATTGAGTTAATTCAGAAAGCGTTTTTTCAGCAGAGGCTAATGCTAATGTCGCAAGTTCATGCTCAGATACACAGGTGTCGAGAGACTCTTGAGTAAGAGTTGCCTTTGCGTCTAAGTCTTTGTTGTCGTCTAGAAGTTGCTTGAGTTCATAGACAGCAGTGTCTTCAGCGATTTCAGAGTGCTTGAGTAATTGGTGAGATAGATTTGAGATTCTCTTCTGAATCTGATTGGCTTTCTCTAGTATGGTGAGTTGTTGTTGCGCTTCATAAATATCAGGGATGCTGATTTTTACTGGAAAAGGAGTAGTGAGTTGATCGAGTTCTTTTTGAGAAGCGTGTAGAAGGTTTTTTATGTCTGTGAGCTTCGCAGAGTGCTCACGGTGTTTTTTTGTGAGGGCTTTCTTTTGTTCAAGTAAGGTCTCCTGTGAACCACTTGCTTTGAGGGTGTCGTGTGCTTTTTGTTGAAGCACTGAGCGCAAAATATCGAAATCAGTGTCTTTTCTGGAAAGGGCTTTTTGCAGCTCTAATACGAGTTTTGTAGAATCCTCTGTCATTTGCTCGATTGAGCAATCCAGGTGATTAATTTCTTCTGTGAGAGTAAGATGTGCGTCCCACGTTTCTTTCCATGCGAGATACTGATGCGGGGAGTAGTCTTTCAGTCCTGCAGCAGTGACTTGTGCATTCCAATCGTCTTTTGCTTCTGTGATGTCGCGAGTCACTCGGTCGAGATCTTGATCGTATCTCTTACGCTGTGTTCGGAGTTTCTCCAAATGTGTCTGATGAGCATTCGCCTGTGAGATACTTTCTGCGTGAGTATGAAGGCTATCTGCGAGAGTGTCTGATTTAGATATCGCAGATGGAAGGCTTGAGTCGATTTCACTGTTTTTGAGAGAAGCCGCTACGAGTGAGTCACGTTTATCTCGAGAGGATATAAGCTCTTCTCGAGATGTGAGAGGAGAGTGCTTTTTGAGGTGGGACAGTTGACTTTCGATATCTAGAATCGAGGTATCTATCTCAGACTGTTTTTCAAGAATCTGTAGTCTTGAGTGATCGAGTTCTTTGAAAAGTTGGATCTGATGAGTGGCGCTATCTCGGCTAGGTATTTGTGAAGAGGGGAGGACGGGTGTGCTGTGCCAGAGAGAAGAGAGCTTTTTCTCGAGTGTCTGTTTTTTGAGTTTCAGTGGAGCTAGCTGAAGGCGTTCAGATGTATGCTCTGACACCTTCTCATGTAAGGTGGTGAGCTCCGGAGAGAATTCGAGTTCGTGGCTTTGCTCTAGCTCTTCTGCTAGAGTAGATAGCTCATCTTCTATTTGTGATATCTGAGTCTGTGTATGAGAACTCTGCTCTTCATAGGTTCTAATCTCTTCTATGATGCGAGCATAGTTCGTTAGTGTGTGTTTTGAGACGGTTGGTAGTTCTGCAATGGCAGGATCTACGTCTGTAGTAGGAATTTGGCTGCGTAACTCTAGGTAGCTAGGGAGGACTTGATGCAATGATTCTATCTCGCTGGCGTGAGACAGGATGTCTTTACGGGGAGAAAATGCTTCTCGCTTCTTTTTGAGTTCAGCTTGTGTCCGCTCATTGGTTTGTATCTGAAGATGTATCTTTTCAATCTGCTTTTGAGTTTCGCGGACATGAGCGACAAAGTCTTTCGGAACATTGGGAATGTGAGAAAGACTGTGAATCTGTTCTTCGGTTCTCTGGAGGCGCGAAATATTTGGCAGAGCTGAGAGGATTCGTTCGAGCTTGAGACGCCGCGTATTTGCTTCCCTTAATCGTTGATCTGCTTCTTTGAAATGATCCTGCGCTATTTGAAGATTACGAGTATGCGCCTTCCATTCTGTTGCAGTCGTGCGGTGTTCGTTCGTTGAGCTAATCGATGCTTTGTAGGCCTTGAGTGCTTCAGCGATCACATTGCGACTCCCAGCAGGTTTAAAAAGTGATTCGGCTTCAGCTTGAAATGCTTCGATAGCTGAATCAAT